>NZ_JAXCIS010000045.1:0-36409 GCF_034044025.1 Pseudomonas sp. SED1 | reverse complement strand
GTCGCTTAAACCGCTACCGCCCGTGGCTCATTGCGACGCAGTGCGCGAACCTTGTGCAGGGTGTCGGCGCAGGTGCGTGCCGCTTCCTGGCCTTTGTGTACGAAGTGCTCATAAAAGAACGTGTGGTGCTCGCTGCCCGCGTGGAAGTGGTGCGGAGTCAGGGATACCGAGAACACTGGCACTTCGGTTTCCAGCTGAACCTGCATCAGGCCGCTGACCACAGACTGGGCCACGAACTCGTGACGGTAGATCCCGCCGTCCACCACCAGGGCGGCCGCGACGATACCGGCATAACGGCCGGACTTGGCGAGCAGCTTGGCGTGCAGGGGCATTTCAAAGGCGCCGCCGACTTCGAAGAAATCGATGTCCGATTCCTGGTAGCCCTGGGCGATCATTTCGGCGAGGAAACCTTTACGGGATTGGTCGACAATATCCTTGTGCCAGCAGGCCTGGATAAACGCGACACGCTCGCCGTGATGGTTTTTGCTTTTGCTGTCGATTGCGGTGGGTTGCATGTTCTGACTCCTGTTTAAGAAAAAAACAGGGCGTTATGAATCGAATGGGATTTAAGGGTACGCACAGCTGGCTCATGAAAACATGACGTCAGCGCGGCCCTTAGGTGCCAATCCCGTTCTCTCTTCATCCGGACTATGACCGTCGGCCCCGGGATCACACCGGGTCTGCTGACCTTGTCGCCGTCCTGCCGAGGCAGTTCGAGGCGCCAAGCGCTCGCGGGCTATGCACATTGCGTGCAATTACCGCCGGTGGGGAATTACACCCCGCCCTGAGAACGTTGCCGCCAGAACCCTGGCGGCGGAGAGTTTTTATCATGGTTTTTCAGAAACTGCACGGTTGGTTTATCGATAACCTATATCGGTTTGTTTGGTTGGTATTCGATTGTGCAAGCCCGGGGCTTGATATTCCGCGGGTTTGCCCGCAGTAATCGTTAACACAAGAAATGCCCCAATCCGCTAGAGGCTAGTTTGATGACCGTGATTGACCTGCGCAGCGACACAGTGACCCAGCCCACCCCAGGCATGCTCGACGCGATGGCGACGGCGGCCAGTGGCGACGACGTCTACGGCGAAGACCCGAGCGTCAATCGCCTGGAAGCCGAACTGGCCAAGCGCCTGGGTTTTGCCGCCGCGTTGTTCGTGCCCACCGGCACCATGAGCAACCTGCTGGCGTTGATGGCGCACTGCGAGCGTGGCGAGGAATACATCGTCGGTCAGCAGGCTCACACCTACAAATACGAAGGCGGCGGCGCGGCGGTTCTCGGCTCGATCCAGCCGCAACCCCTGGAAGTGCAGGCCGACGGTTCCCTGAACCTTGAGCACGTGCTGGCGGCGATCAAGCCGGACGACTTCCACTTCGCCCGCACCCGCCTGCTGGCGCTGGAGAACACCATGCAGGGCAAAGTATTGCCCCTTGAATACCTGGCGGCCGCGCGGGCGTTTACCCGGGAACACGGCCTGGCCTTGCACCTGGATGGCGCGCGGCTCTACAACGCGGCGGTCAAGCTGGGGGTGGGTGCGCGAGAGATCGCCCAGCACTTCGATTCGGTGTCGGTGTGCCTGTCCAAAGGGCTGGGCGCCCCGATCGGCTCGGTGTTGTGCGGCTCCACGGCGTTGATCGCCAAGGCCCGCCGTTTGCGCAAAATGGTCGGTGGCGGCATGCGCCAGGCCGGCTCGCTGGCGGCGGCGGGGCTGTACGCCCTGGACCACCAGGTGCAGCGCCTGGCCGACGACCACGCCAACGCCCAATGGCTGGGGGATGAACTGCGCAAGGCGGGCTACACGGTGGAGCCGGTGCAGACCAACATGGTCTACGTGGATATCGGTGATCGGGCTGAGGCGTTGAAGGTGTTTGCTGCCGAGCGCGGGATCAAGTTGAGCGCCGCGTCGCGTCTGCGCATGGTCACTCATCTGGACGTCAGCCGGGCACAGATCGAGCAAGTGCTCGCGACATTTGTCGAGTTTTCCCGGAAATGACAGTGCAGACCGTCTAATTGACTGTTTCTATCACATAAACACGCTGTACCACGGGCAAAGGGCCGATATAATGCGGCCCTTTGCCGTCGCTCCGTCTGATGACGTTTAGCACTGGCCTTTGGCCGCAGCCTCCGTGGAAGAACCTAATGAAAAGCGCAGAAATCCGTGAAGCCTTCCTTCGCTTCTTCGAAGAGCAAGGTCACACCCGTGTCGCCTCCAGCTCCTTGATCCCAGGCAATGACCCAACCCTGCTGTTCACTAACGCGGGGATGAACCAGTTCAAGGACTGCTTCCTGGGCCAGGAAAAGCGCGCCTACACCCGCGCCACCAGCAGCCAGAAGTGCGTACGCGCCGGCGGCAAGAACAGCGACCTGGAAAACGTGGGCTACACCGCCCGCCACCACACATTCTTCGAGATGCTGGGTAACTTCAGCTTCGGCGACTATTTCAAGAAAGATGCGATCACCTTCGCCTGGACCTTCCTGACCGGCGTGCTGAAGCTGCCGAAGGAAAAACTCTGGGTGACCGTCTACGCCACCGATGACGAAGCCTACGACATCTGGACCCAGCAAATCGGGGTGCCGGCCGAGCGCATGATTCGCATCGGCGACAACAAAGGCGCGCCTTACGCCTCCGACAACTTCTGGACCATGGGCGACACCGGCCCGTGCGGCCCTTGCACCGAGATTTTCTACGATCACGGCGCCGACATCTGGGGTGGCCCACCGGGCTCGCCGGAAGAAGACGGCGACCGCTACATCGAAATCTGGAACAACGTGTTCATGCAGTTCAACCGCACCGCCGATGGCGTGTTGCATCCGTTGCCAGCGCCGTCGGTGGACACCGGCATGGGCCTGGAGCGGATCAGTGCGGTGATGCAGCACGTTCACTCCAACTACGAGATCGACCTGTTCACCAACCTGCTGAGCGCTTCGGCCGCGGCCATTGGTTGTGCCAACGACAATCAGTCGTCGCTCAAGGTTGTATCGGACCACATCCGTTCCTGCGGTTTCCTGATCGCCGACGGTGTATTGCCGTCGAACGAAGGCCGTGGCTACGTGCTGCGCCGCATCATCCGTCGCGCCTGCCGCCACGGTAACAAGCTGGGCGCTACCGGCAGCTTCTTCTACAAGATCGTTGCCGCGCTGGTAGCCGAGATGGGCGAAGCCTTCCCGGAACTCAAGCAGCAGCAAGCCAACATCGAGCGCGTGCTCAAGGCTGAAGAAGAGCAGTTCTCCAAGACCCTGGAGCACGGCCTGAAGATCCTCGAGCAGGACCTGGCCGAGCTTAAAGGCACCGTGGTGCCGGGCGATGTGGTGTTCAAGCTGTACGACACCTACGGTTTCCCGATGGACCTGACCGCCGACATCGCCCGCGAACGCGAGCTGACCATCGACGAAGCCGGGTTTGAGCGTGAGATGGAAGCCCAGCGTGTGCGTGCCCGTTCCGCCAGCTCCTTTGGCCTGGACTACAACACCCTGGTAAAGGTTGATGTAGCGACTTCGTTCATTGGTTATGAAGCCACCGTTGGCTCGGCCAAGATCGTGGCTATCTATAAGGACGGCAAGTCGGTCGACGTGCTGAACGAAGGTGACGAGGGCGTTGTAGTCCTGGATCAGACCCCGTTCTACGCTGAGTCCGGCGGCCAGGTCGGTGACTGCGGTTTCCTGAGCTCGACTTCCGGTCGTTTTGAAGTGCGCGACACCACCAAGACCGGCGGTGCGTTCCTGCATCACGGCGTGCTGGTGCTGGGTAACCTGACCGTCGGCGCGCCGGTGGACACTCAAGTGGATGCCGACGTACGGCATGCAACTGCTTTGAATCACTCGGCCACTCACTTGCTGCACGCCGCGTTGCGTCAGGTGTTGGGTGAGCATGTGCAGCAGAAGGGTTCGTTGGTGGATAGCCAGCGCCTGCGTTTTGACTTCAGTCATTTCGAGGCGATCAAGCCTGAGCAGTTGAAGGCCCTGGAAGACATCGTCAACGCCGAGATTCGCAAGAACACCCCGGTGGAAACCGAAGAAACCGACATCGAGACCGCCAAGAAAAAAGGCGCCATGGCGCTGTTTGGCGAGAAGTACGGCGACGAAGTGCGCGTACTGAGCATGGGCGGCAGCTTCTCGGTTGAGCTGTGTGGCGGTATCCACGCCAGCCGTACCGGCGACATCGGCCTGCTGAAAATCATCAGCGAAGGCGGTGTGGCTTCTGGCGTGCGTCGTATTGAAGCGATCACCGGCGCTGCGGCCCTGGCCTACCTCAATGCGGCAGAAGAACAACTCAAGGAAGCGGCCGGCCTGGTCAAGGGCAGCCGCGACAACCTGATCGACAAGCTCTCCGGCGTACTGGAGCGCAACCGTCAGCTGGAGAAACAGCTGGAGCAGTTGCAGGCCAAGGCGGCCAGCGCGGCGGGCGACGATTTGTCGGCTTCCGCCCTGGACGTCAAGGGTGTGAAAGTGCTGGCCGTGCGCCTGGACGGTCAGGACGGCAAGGCGCTGTTGGCCTTGGTCGATCAGTTGAAGAACAAGCTCGGCCGCGCAGTGATCCTGCTCGGCAGTGTCCATGAGGAGAAGGTCGTTCTGGTTGCCGGTGTAACCAAAGACCTGACTGGCCAACTCAAGGCCGGTGATTTGATGAAGCAAGCCGCCGCGGCAGTGGGCGGGAAGGGCGGTGGTCGTCCGGACATGGCGCAAGGCGGTGGTGTTGACGCCGGCGCCCTGGACGCGGCCCTGGCCCTGACCGTGCCGTTTGTCGAGGCAGGTATTTAAGACGCTGTTAATGAGCCCGTGGTCTAGTCGCGGGCTCAGTCAGTGCTGGTTGATTGAATAACAGGCGCCCCTTTACGGGCTGAGGCGGCTTAGAAATGGCTTTGATCGTACAGAAATTTGGAGGCACCTCGGTCGGCTCTGTCGAAAGAATCGAGCAGGTCGCCGACAAGGTTAAGAAATTCCGCGATGCCGGCGATGACCTGGTGGTGGTGCTGTCTGCCATGAGCGGCGAGACCAATCGCCTGATCGATCTGGCCAAGCAAATCAGTGGCGATCAGCAACCGGTTCCCCGTGAGCTGGACGTGATCATTTCCACCGGTGAGCAGGTGACCATCGCGTTGCTGGCCATGGCGCTGAATAAGCGTGGTGTGCCGGCGGTGTCCTACACTGGCAACCAGGTCCGCATTCTTACGGATAGCGCGCACACTAAAGCACGCATCCTGCAGATTGATGATCAGAAGATTCGCGCTGACCTGAAGGCCGGTCGGGTAGTGGTTGTCGCCGGTTTCCAGGGCGTCGACGAACACGGCAACATCACCACCTTGGGTCGTGGCGGTTCCGACACCACCGGCGTGGCCCTGGCGGCAGCCCTGAAGGCTGACGAGTGCCAGATCTACACCGATGTGGATGGCGTCTACACCACCGACCCGCGGGTTGTGCCCGTGGCTCAGCGCCTGGACAAGATCACCTTCGAAGAGATGCTGGAAATGGCCAGCCTCGGTTCCAAGGTGTTGCAGATCCGTGCCGTTGAGTTCGCCGGCAAGTACAACGTTCCGCTGCGCGTACTGCACAGCTTCAAGGAGGGTCCGGGCACCCTCATTACTATTGATGAAGAGGAATCCATGGAACAGCCGATCATTTCCGGTATCGCTTTCAACCGTGATGAAGCCAAGCTGACTATCCGTGGCGTGCCAGACACCCCGGGCGTGGCTTTCAAGATTCTGGGCCCTATCAGTGGCGCGAACATCGAAGTCGACATGATCGTGCAGAACGTTTCGCACGATAACACCACCGATTTCACCTTCACCGTGCACCGCAACGAGTACGATGCGGCGGAGCGGATCCTGCAGAACACCGCGAAGGAAATCGGCGCCCGTGAAGTGGTCGGCGATACCAAGATTGCCAAGGTGTCGATCGTGGGCGTGGGCATGCGTTCCCATGCGGGCGTTGCCAGCCGCATGTTCGAAGCCCTGGCCAAGGAAAGCATCAACATCCAGATGATCTCCACGTCGGAAATCAAGGTGTCGGTGGTGATCGAAGAGAAGTACCTGGAACTGGCTGTACGCGCACTGCATACCGCTTTTGAGCTGGACGCTCCGGCCCGACAGGGCGAGTGATGCGTTGCCAGGAAGGCGCGGTTATCCGCGCCTTTCATTTTTTTGTCGGGCCCGTGGTGAAGACCTGTTCTTTTACCTGGGCTCGACAATACTTAGGCAGGTAGGGCTATGACCATTTGGTTGTAGGTCGAATGCCTTTTTTTTGCAGACTGTTGTTCCCGAAATGAAATGCGTGAGGAGAAAGGTATGCTGATTCTGACTCGTCGATGCGCAGAAAGCCTGATTATTGGTGATGGCGAAATCACCGTGACCGTGCTCGGCGTTAAAGGCAATCAAGTGCGTATTGGGGTTAACGCTCCGAAAGAGGTGGCTGTCCACCGCGAGGAAATCTACCTGCGGATCAAGAAAGAGAAGGACGAAGAACCAAGCCATTAATTTTTATCGTTTTTTATGTTTGCAAACGGGGATGAAGCTGGTTAATATACGCCCCGTGTTGCGGAGAGCTGGCCGAGTGGCCGAAGGCGCTCCCCTGCTAAGGGAGTACACCTCAAAAGGGTGTCGGGGGTTCGAATCCCCCGTTCTCCGCCATTATTTGCTTAGTACGTTGCAATCTGGTTTTTTCGCTAAGTTGTTGAAACTAAACGAAAAAATAGCTTTACATAGAGATTGAACGGCCTATAATGCGCGGCAACAAATGCACTCGTAGCTCAGCTGGATAGAGTACTCGGCTACGAACCGAGCGGTCACAGGTTCGAATCCTGTCGAGTGCACCATTTAAGAGTTAGTTGCAGCAATGCAGGTAACTTGGCTTCAACCAGTTGTGATCTGGTCTAAAAACACAATCTGCACTCGTAGCTCAGCTGGATAGAGTACTCGGCTACGAACCGAGCGGTCACAGGTTCGAATCCTGTCGAGTGCACCAAACAACAAAAAGCCCGCCAAGTGCGGGCTTTTTGCCGTCTGGGGTTTTTATTTCCTGCGGCGTCTTTTTCTCCCGCCCATGTGTTTTCCTTTTGAGCTGCGTCGTCGCAGTTCATATGTGTGGCCAATGCTCAGCTTTGTGTCGCAAGCGCTTGTTCTTTCCAGTTTTTTGACGTTAAAAGCGGCCGCCCGGTGTATCATTGCGCCCGTCAGCCCCGCCGGGGCTTGTGGAACACTTCCATGGACTTACCCAGTAGCTACTCAGTACCCCGTTTTACCAATCATGAATTGACTGATTGATCCTTCCGGCGTGCCCTGCTGCTGGGAGTGGAGTTCGCCTATGACCGAAGTTGAAGTAAAGAAAACACAAGAAAGCCTGCAGGATCGCCTGGCTCAAGTCGTCGAGCTGCTGCAGCGCCAGCGCGTGGTCGAAGACCTGACGCATCGCCAGGAAGGCGCGAATCACGACCGGGTCGAGAACCTGGTCCACCGGCAAAACCTTGTCGAGCTGCAACGCAAGCTCGATGACCTGCACTCTGCCGACGTCGCCTACATCCTCGAAGCCTTGCCGCTTAATGACCGTCTGACCCTGTGGCAGTTGGTCAAGGCTGACCGCGACGGCGACATCCTCCTCGAAGTATCCGACTCGGTCCGTGAAACCCTGATCGCCGACATGGACGATCACGAGCTCCTGGCTGCCGCCAAGGACATGGATGCCGACGAACTCGCTGACCTGGCTTCCGAGCTGCCGCGAGACGTCGTCCATGAGCTGATGGAAACCCTCGACGCTCAACAGCGTGAGCGCGTGCGTTCGGCGTTGTCCTACGACGAGGAGCAGGTCGGCGCACTGATGGACTTCGAGATGGTCACCATCCGCGAAGACGTCAGCCTGGAAGTGGTTCTGCGTTATCTGCGCCGCCTCAAGGAACTGCCAGGCCACACCGACAAACTGTTCGTGGTCGATAACGAAGGCATTCTCAAGGGCGTGCTGCCGATCAAGCGCCTGCTGGTCAATGACCCGGACAAGAAAGTCGCGGACGTCATGGCCAGTGATCCGGTGAGTTTCCATCCCGACGAAGACGCTTACGACGCCGCCCAGGCGTTCGAGCGTTATGACTTGATCTCGGCCCCGGTGGTCGACAAGAACGGCAAGCTGATCGGCCGTCTGACTATCGATGAAATGGTCGACCTGATTCGTGAGGAGAGCGAAAGCGAAGTCCTCAACATGGCCGGTCTGCGGGAAGAAGAAGATATTTTTGCGTCAGTCTGGAAGTCCCTGCGTAACCGCTGGGCCTGGCTGGCGGTCAATTTGATTACCGCGTTTATTGCATCAAGGGTTATTGGCCTGTTTGAAGGCTCCATAGAGAAACTGGTGGCCCTGGCGGCGCTGATGCCGATCGTGGCCGGGATTGGCGGTAACTCGGGTAACCAGACCATCACCATGATCGTGCGTGCCATGGCGCTGGATCAGGTGGGTACCGGCCATGGTAAGCGTTTGATGCGCAAGGAGCTTGCGGTCGCGCTGATCAACGGCGTGGTGTGGGGTGGTGTCATTGGCATCGTGGCGTACCTGCTTTATGGCAGTTGGTCGCTCGGCGTGGTCATGACCGCGGCGATGACGCTTAACCTGCTGTTGGCGGCCTTGATGGGGGTTCTGATTCCAATGACCCTGGTACGCCTTGGGCGCGACCCGGCCATGGGCGCCAGTGTCATGATCACGGCCATGACTGACAGTGGCGGCTTCTTCATCTTCCTTGGTCTGGCAACCATCTTCCTGCTTTGATCCCTTCTATAGGCCAGGGGGCTTTTGCCCCCTGATCCTTTCTTTACCAAATCCCAGGCAAAAAAAAGCCAGCCCATGGCTGGCTTTCAGCTTTCGGTTGCCAATCAGTTGGCTTCTGCAGCTGCCTCAACGTCGTGAGCGATAAGCGAGACGAGAGCATTTTGCTGACGGTGGGAGAGCTGACGAAAACGCTGCAGCAGTTCGCGTTCGTGCAGTGACAGCTCGGGGCTGTCCAGGCGCATGCTCAGCTCGTCGCCCAGCGCACCTTCCTGAATCAGGCTTTGTTCCAGGCGTGCGATGATTTCGGAGTTCATGCTGCGGTGATGATTGCGAGCCACCTCGGCAATGCGTTCCCGCATTCCGTCTGGCAGACGTACGACGAACTTGTCAGCCGTACGGCTGGAATAAATTGCCTGTTTCAATGGGCGCATATATTTAACCGGTTAGTTCAGGGGAGCGGTTTTTGGAATTGGCCGCAAGATGCATGTTAGGACAAGGCTTGCTGCCAAATGTTCAACCTGAATTGCAAAGAGGCCGCATCATGCCTCAGATTTGCCAGTTCCTTGGCGTCAATTCTGTGACAAATATTGAACCGGCTACCGGCTTTATGCCAGTACTCATTTCAAAATTTGCGAACTGGTTGGAAAACTTTTCCACGGACGCACCCAAAGGGTGTTGAGGCCGCAGGCCCTAGGCGCAAAAGGCTTTTCGGGCGCACATCCTATAGCAATATGGCCTTTTGCCCTTAACTTTAAGATTAGTGGCAAATTGCCAATTTACGAGGGCGGAGCGACATATGGTCAGTTGTTCGGACGGGTGAGCCTGAGGGTGGCTGCTATTTGCAAGAGGACGACGAGCGGAGGGATTCAGCGCAATACGGGATCGAATTTGATGCGGCGACCAATGATGATTGCCAGTACCCACAGGCTGCCGAACACGCCGGCGGCAACGAATGAGACGGTCTGTACGTCTTGCGACAATACGTTCAAGCCGAGGCCGGCGGCGGCCAGGGCCAGGGTTAGAAACAACCAGGCGGACTTGGTCATGGAATACTCCGGTAAGCGGTTCAGAAAACCCAGTGTTCAGTCGAAGGGGCGGCCTGAGTGCCCTGGGTCAGTTGCAGCGGTGATTGCATGTTCGGCTTCATGACTGCCAGCTGCGGGCGCTGCTGGAGGTGATGGGGAATCGCCTGGCTGACCTGCGCGGCATCATCAGCGGTTGTAGATTGAAAATGGAACATCACCAGCGCAGCCAGAGCAACGGTATTGAGGGCTAGTAGAAGTGCGCTGTTCATGGGCATGTTCTCCGCAGATGGCTGGGCCGGACTGTATTTGTAGGATAAAGGATTGCAGGCGCCGTGCCAGTCTTTATTTGATAATAAATCCTTTAAAATCAAATAGTTATATATGTCCTATGTTGTCGTGATGTTGCAATTTGCAATGATGGCATTTTGGGGTAATGCATTTTGCACGACGGTTGCGAATTGCCCGCAATCATTGCCTGGAATGAGCCTTGGTGCCGCGGGCATAGGCCTACACTTAAAAAGCCCACGGACGACATGACAAAATTGACCTGCGCCGTTAACATGCACGCCGTCCGTCGCCGTGCTCTTGGCCGGCTGGCTGTCATTAGTCCCAGTAGCTCAATTGGATAGAGCATCCCCCTCCTAAGGGGAAGGTTGGCCGTTCGAACCGGCCCTGGGACACCATATAATCGTTCCTGCCCAAGCGGCCCGAACTTCAGAAAGCCCCGATCAGATTTATCTGGCGGGGCTTTTTTGTGGCTGGGCCCCTGTGGTCTCCAGTCTTTTCAAACACCAACCGAACCTTGCCCGCGTTTGAGGTTCACACGGGAGGCAAGGGCGAGGCGGCGCAAGTATTCGTCGGCATCGTGTACCTCGCAGGTCACTGTCGAGCGTCTGACACGTAGCCAATTGGCATGAGCAAAATATTCCCCGGCAACCGCGTATTTTGGCTGTCCGGATCCGACGACCCGGGACTATCATTCCGATAGCCCTGAACCCCATTGCAAGGAGCCGCTCGGAACGCCGATGCGCCAGATCTGGAAACCTTTTCGAGCCCTTTATTTTGCTTCCCTGATGATGCTGATCGGCTCCGGCCTGCTCAGTACTTACCTGGCCTTGCGCCTGGCGGCAGATCACGTCGACAGCCTGTGGGTGGGTGCGTTGATGGCCGCCAACTATTTTGGCCTGGTATTGGGGGGCAAGATCGGTCACCGCCTGATTGGCCGCGTCGGGCATATCCGGGCCTACGCCACCTGTGCCGGGATCGTCGGTGCGGCGGTGTTGGGCCACGGGCTGATCAACTGGCTGCCAGCCTGGATTGTGCTGCGGATGATTGTCGGCTTGGGCATGATGTGCCAGTACATGGTCATCGAGAGCTGGCTTAACGAGCAGGCTGAAGCCAAGCAGCGCGGTGCGGTGTTCAGCGGCTATATGATTGCTTCGTACCTCGGCCTGGTGCTGGGCCAACTGATCCTTGTGATGCACCCTGAGTTGGGCCTTGAGTTGCTGATGCTGGTCGCGCTGTGTTTTGCGCTGTGCCTGGTGCCAGTGGCCATGACTCGCCGTATTCACCCGGCACCGCTGCATCCTGCGCCGATGGAACCGCGCTTCTTTATCAAGCGGGTGCCGCAATCCCTCAGTACGGTGTTGGGCGCCGGGCTGATCGTGGGTTCGTTCTACGGTTTGGCGCCGCTTTACGCGTCCCAGCAGGGGCTGACCACCGAGCAGGTCGGTCTGTTCATGGGTAGCTGTATTTTCGCCGGGCTGCTGGTGCAATGGCCGTTGGGCTGGTTGTCCGATCGATATGACCGCGCGCTGTTGATTCGCTGCTTTGCCTTGTGCCTGGCGGTGGCCGCGTTGCCGTTGGCGATCATGACCCAGGTGCCGTTGGAAGTGCTGTTTGTTGCGGGCTTTCTCTGTTCCCTGGTGCAGTTCTGCCTGTACCCGCTGGCCGTGGCGTTTTCCAACGACCACGTCGAGGGCGATCGCCGGGTGTCGCTCACGGCGATGTTGCTGGTGACCTACGGTGTCGGTGCCAGTATCGGGCCGTTGTTGGCGGGTGTGGTGATGAAGCTGTTCGGCAGCCACATGCTGTATGCGTTTTTCAGCCTGTGTGCATTGATCCTGGTTTGGCGCATTCGGCCCAAGGCAGTCACCAACCTGCATCAGGTGGACGATGCACCGCTGCATCACGTAGCGATGCCCGACAGCATGTCCAGCTCGCCGCTGGTGGCGTGCCTCGACCCGCGTGTGGATGAGCAGGTGGTGCAGGACCAGATGCAGACCGCCGTTCCAGACCCTGAGCCTGAAGTCGATCCTGAGGGGGAGGAGCCATCACCGGTTACCGAGCCCCCGGAGCATCCGGACCCGGATGATCACCCCCACGACCTGAGCAGGGCGCGTCCCTGAAAACAAAAACGGGCAGTTCCCTTGAGGAACTGCCCGCTTTTTTATCGCGACCTTTAGTGTTTAAAGATCATCGTCCTTGTCGAAGCGGCGCGCTTCACGCTGCAGTTGGTACACAAACCGCTCGACCTGACGCTGCACCAGCCCGCTCATGTTGTGAAAGCGTACGCCAGCGAAGGTGGTGTTGATCCTTTCTTCGAAGTGCAGGTAACGCAGTTCCACCGAGGTGGTCATGCTGCCAAAGGGCAGGGCGGCGATGAAGCGGTCGTAGACCTGGCCCAGTTGCAGGCGTTCGGAGATGTCCCCTTCGAACCGCAATTTGCAGCCAGTGGCGGAAATATCCAGCAACTTGCCGCTGATAGGGGCCTTGAGTTTGTCGCCACCCAGTTCCACGCCGACCAGTTGCGCCAGCTTCAGGGCGGCGCGGAAGGCATTGCGACGCTGATGGTAAATTACTTCGTCGGGCATGCTGCCGCGGTAAATGCGGTGGCCGCCAGCTTCGTCGGTGGTCAGGGTGCCGTTGCTTTCCCAGGCCACCCGCACGCCATCGTGAAAACCTTCGATACGGAAAGCTTCGCCATTCTCAAGGTAGCGTTCGCCGTCCCGCGGGATCATTTCGTCGAGGGCCAGCGTCTGGCTGTCCCGGTCGATTTCCACCAGGTAGCTTTGAAAGCGCTGGTTGCGTTCGTGGAAGGTGATGATCAGCGGATCATGGCTCTCTTGCAGCATCCGCAAGGTGCCAGCGATTTCCAGCGGCGTGGTGAGTACCTTGGGTGGCTGCGGAGCATCTTCCGCGTTAGGGGCGTTGAACACGGTTCTTCCATCTCCAGACAAAATACGACTACACGCAAGTGCTTTCATTTTGCCAGCATGTGACACGCCTTGGATAGGGCGCGCTTAAGCTGGTTTCAGGCTTGGCTGCGGGTGCTTGGCTTGGCCAGGCGTGAGGTAGAGCCTTGAGCGTTGTAGAGGGCCGGAGGCTCGCCGCCGTGGAGGATACGCAACTGATTGGCGGTGGTGGCTTGCTGAAGCTGGATAGCCTGGCCGTTGAGAATGTTGGTTTCCTGGCACAGGGTCAGCAACTGGTTGAGTTCTTTGCTTTGGGCCAGCAACTGGTCGCCCACCGTGGAGTGGCTGGCGAGTTGCTCCAGGCCCTTGTGGTCGGCCGAGAGGCCCAGGCTGAGGAGAATCTGGCTGCGCTTCTTGCCGTGCTGTTCCAGCAGGACGATCAGCGACTGCTTGCGCGCCAGGATTTCTTCCAGCATGCGCATGTCCCGGCCGAACAGGGCCAGGGACTCTTCCCGAAGTAGCTCCAGCAACTGCTGTGCAGGAGGCAGGTCTTCAATGATCAGTTGTAGCAAGTTTTCGTCGTGCATGGCTGGCCTTGGGGTTTAAGCGTCCAAAAGCCTGGCGCAGGCCTTTGCCTAGCGCTCGGCTTCGAAGTTAAGCAGCTTGCTGGCTACACGGTTGCTGTCGACCTTATAGCTGCCATCCGCAATCGCCTGCTTCAATTCGGCCACGCGGGCTTTGTTGACAACCGGTTGATCGCTCAGCGAGTCAGTGACCTTCTGCAACTGTTGAGCCTCATTGCTCAGGTGTACCGATTCCCCGCTTTGGCTGGCACCGGCCTGTTCTGTCTTGGCAGGCAGAGGCTGGGACTTGGCTTCAACGCTGTCTTTGGCACCGTTGGTGCGCGAAGATCCGGGCGTTGGCAGGGCGTTATTCAAACGACTGAAATCGATGACCATGTTAAAAAACCTCTGGGTATTTGGACGCTTGCCATGTTTTCGGCCATACCCGGACAAACTTTAGGCTCGATTGACAATAAACCTATACGCGATACCGCTTTGCGCACAGTGTAGGAAAAGCCGGCGTCCGATGCCAGTGATCTATAAAGCTACCTCAACTTGCCCCGGTGCCGTCACCCGGGCCTTGATCACGCGGTTGGAGTTGAGGTTCTTCACGCGAATCTGCTCACTCATGCCGCCATTGGACAGGGCTTCCCCCGGCATTTTTACATTCAGGCCGCCGCTGCTGGCGGAGATCACCACCTGGTCACCTTTGCGCACCACTTCGGCCTGCTCAAGATGAACCAGGGTAACCACTTGGTCGGCAACCATTGGTCGGGTAAGTTTTTGCCCGAGTGCCTGGTCCAGGGACGTGAGGTAGCCCTGATTGATCTGGCTGATGTCCCGTTCGCGCATCGCAACGTCCTCATAGCCAATGATTCCGGTGCGTTTCAGCGGGCGGGTCACCACCACGACGTCGCGAAACAATTTGACCTGGGCCGGTACAAACACCGTCCAGGGCGAGGCGCCTTCGCAGCGCACCTTCACGGTCACGCGCCCGATGGGTTGGGCGGGGCTCTCAAGGGAGGCTGTCAATTCCTTGTCGCACATGGGCATGCGCAGGCGCGGATCCAACTGGTTGACCTGGATTTCATAGCGGCCCGGTGTCTGCGTCGTCGCCAGATAATCTTCTACAGTGAACTCAAGAAAGCCTTGAGTGACGCCGATAAGTAGATCAGGCAAGGTGACGTTATCGGCGCGGGCCGGCTGGCCCATAGCCAAGGCAAGCAACGCCATCGAGGCGCAGAGCAATCTGCGGTACTGTGGGGATCGGGGGCGTCGGGAAACTGTCGTTTTGATGTCCATGGCCAATAAAAAAGCAAAGCTCGTGCCGTTTAGTGTTGGGTACGCGTCGTACCCCTAAGTTTTAGCGTAGGAGTCTGGGCATGGCCGGTGTAATGGATTCAGTAAACCAGCGCACACAGCTGGTGGGGCAGAATCGCCTGGAGTTGCTGCTGTTCCGTCTGGACGGCAAGCAGTTGTACGGGATTAACGTCTTCAAGGTTCGGGAAGTGCTGCAGTGTCCCAAGCTGACAATAATGCCCAAGTCCAGCCCGGTGGTTTGCGGTGTGGCCAATATTCGTGGCGCGACCATCCCGATTCTTGACCTGGCCATGGCCACCGGTTCGGCGGGTTTGCAGGACCGCGAGAGCCCGTTTGTGATCATCACCGAGTACAACACCAAGACCCAGGGTTTCCTGGTGCGCTCGGTGGAGCGCATCGTCAACATGAACTGGGAAGAGATCCATCCGCCGCCCAAGGGCACCGGTCGCGATCACTACCTCACGGCGGTGACGCGGGTCGACAACCAGTTGGTGGAAATCATCGACGTGGAGAAAATCCTCGCCGAAGTGGCTCCGACCTCGGAGGCGATTTCGGTCGGTGTGGTAGACGCCGAAACCGCGCACAAGGCGATCTCGCTGCGGGTGCTGACGGTGGATGACTCCTCGGTGGCGCGCAAACAGGTGTCCCGTTGCCTGCAGACGGTCGGCGTTGAAGTGGTGGCGCTCAATGACGGTCGCCAGGCCCTGGATTACCTGCGCAAGCTGGTGGACGAGGGCAAGAAGCCGGAAGAAGAATTCCTGATGATGATCTCCGACATCGAGATGCCGGAAATGGACGGCTACACCCTCACGGCCGAGATACGCAACGACCCACGCATGCAAAAATTACATATCATCCTGCATACTTCGTTGTCGGGTGTATTCAATCAGGCGATGGTCAAGAAGGTCGGTGCCGATGACTTCCTGGCCAAATTCCGCCCTGATGACCTGGCATCCCGGGTAGTCGACCGGATCAAGGCAGCAGATCACGGCTAGGGGCCTTTTCCCTGGCGGTCACACGATTTAAGAGGCGGTATCATTGTCTACGGGTAATTTGGATTTCGAACAGTTCCGGGTCTTCCTGGAAAAAGCCTGTGGCATATTGCTCGGTGAAAACAAGCAGTACCTGGTATCCAGCCGTCTCAACAAACTGATGGAGCAGCAGGGCATCAAGTCCCTCGGGGAGTTGGTGCAACGGATCCAGGGCCAGCCGCGCAGCGGGCTCAAGGAGATGGTGGTCGATGCCATGACCACCAACGAAACCTTGTGGTTTCGCGATACCTATCCGTTTGAAGTGCTCAAGAACAAGGTGCTGCCTGAGGCGATCAAGGCCGCACCGGGCCAGCGCCTGCGCATCTGGTCGGCCGCCTGTTCGTCGGGGCAGGAACCGTATTCGATCTCGATGTCCATCGATGAGTTCGAGCGGACCAACATGGGCCAGTTGAAGGCCGGGGCGCAAATTGTGGCCACGGACTTGTCCGGCACCATGCTCACCAACTGCAAGACCGGCGAGTACGACAGCCTGGCACTGGGGCGCGGGTTGTCCCCGGAGCGCTTGCAGCGGTTCTTCGATCCCAAAGGCGCGGGGCGTTGGGCGGTCAAGGCGCCGATCAAGAGCCGGGTCGAGTTTCGCTCGTTCAACCTGCTGGACAGCTACGCCAGCTTGGACAAGTTCGATATGGTGTTTTGCCGCAATGTGTTGATCTACTTCTCGGCCGAGGTGAAGAAAGACATTCTGTTGCGCATCCACGGCACCCTCAAGCGCGGTGGTTATCTGTTCCTTGGCGCTTCCGAGGCGCTGAACGGTTTGCCGGATCATTACCAGATGGTGCAGTGCAGTCCTGGGATCATTTACCAGGCCAAGTGATGAATGCTTGAGCAAAAATGCTTGAACAAAAAAGGGAGGCCTGCACAGGCCTCCCTTTTTTTATGGCCGCAAAGCGGCAAACCCTCATTGCCGCTTTACTGGCGTTTCGCGGAAACCCTTTGCCGCTTTTCTGGCATTGCCGCCGGCAATTGCCCCGCAAACCCTTGTAATACGGCCCTCAAAAGAATTGGCATGCCGATTGCTATAACCCTGTTACGAAAAGCAGGTCAGCCCTTAAAGGTTTCCGCCATGAGCATCAGCTTCGATAAAGCGCTCGGTATCCACGAACAAGCCCTGGGCTTCCGCGCCCAGCGTGCCGAAGTCCTGGCTAACAACATCGCCAACGCCGACACCCCGAACTACAAGGCTCGGGACCTGGACTTCTCTGCCGTGCTCGCCGCACAGCAAGACAAGACCAAGAACGGCACCTTCGCCTTGAACATGACCAACAGCCGTCATATCGAAGCGCAAGGCCTGGGCAATGGTGACGAGTCGCTGCTGTATCGCACGCCGATGCAACCGTCGATCGACCAGAACACCGTGGACGCCCAACTGGAGCAATCGGCCTACGCCGAGAACTCGGTGAACTTCCAGGCCAGCTTCACCCTGCTCAACAGCAAATTCAAAGGGCTGATGTCAGCCCTGCGTGGAGAATAAGCCATGTCCCTCGCCAGTGTTTTCAATATTGCCGGTAGTGGCATGAGCGCCCAGACCACGCGCCTCAACACCGTCGCCAGTAACATCGCCAACGCCGAGACCGTGTCTTCGAGCATTGACCAGACCTACCGTGCCCGGCACCCGGTGTTCGCCACCATGTTCCAGGGCGGCCAAGGCGGCCAGAGCGGTAGCGGCGATTCGCTGTTCCAGAACCAGGATGCCGCAGGCCAGGGCGTGCAGGTGCTTGGTGTAGTCGAAGACCAAAGCAACCTCGAAGCCCGCTACGAACCGAACCACCCTGCCGCGAACGAAAAAGGGTACGTGTACTACCCCAACGTCAACGTGGTCGAGGAAATGGCAGACATGATTTCCGCCAGCCGCTCGTTCCAGACCAACGCGGAAATGATGAACACCGCCAAAACCATGATGCAGAAGGTCCTGACCCTGGGTCAGTGATAAGGGGCGCCAAATAATGGCCATTGTTGATACCAGTTCGACGAACACGGCGGTCCAGGACCTTTTCAACTCCAAGGTCAAGACTGCGACAGATAACAGCAGCGTCGGCGACGCAGCCAAGTCGGCGACGGGTAACCAGTCGTTGGGCAAGGACGCGTTCCTGCAACTGCTGGTCACCCAACTGAAAAACCAGAACCCGCTGTCGCCCCAGGACAACGGCGCGTTCGTGGCACAGCTGGCACAGTTCAGCAGCCTGGAAGGCATCAACACCCTGAACGACTCGGTGAATGCGATTTCCAGCAACTTCAGCTCCTCGCAGGCACTGCAGGCTTCGTCGCTGGTGGGTCGCTCGGTGATCACCCAGACCGACAAGTCCATGGTCGACACCAGCAAGAGCATGACCGGCTCCGTGGCAGTGACGGCGGCGACGGGCAACGTCTCGGTCAAGATTACCGACAAGGACGGCAACGTCGTTCGCACCCTCGACATGGGTGCCCAGAGCGCCGGCAATTCCAGCTTTGTCTGGGACGGCAAGAACGATGCGGGCGAGACGGCACCAGCCGGCACCTACACCTTCAATGCCACCACCAAGAATGACAAGGGCGACTCGGTTGCCTTGCTCACCTCGCTGCCGGCAACGGTGACCAGCGTGACCCTGAGCCAGACCGGCGGCGAAATGCTGCTCAACCTGGCGGGCGGCATGGGCAGCATCAAGCTGTCGCAAATTCAGACTATCGGTACATAGAGCCGGCTAGATACGGCAAAAGGAGAGAACAATGTCTTTTAATATCGGCCTTAGCGGCCTCTATGCGGCCAACAAACAACTGGACGTGACCGGTAACAACATCGCCAACGTCGCGACCACCGGCTTCAAGTCGTCCCGTGCCGAATTCTCGGATATCTACGCGGCGTCCAAGCTGGGCACCGGCCAGAACAGCATCGGCAACGGTGTGAACCTGGCAGCCGTGTCCCAGCAGTTCACCCAGGGTGACGTCAACAACAGCGGCGGCACGCTGGACATGGCGATCCAGGGCGGCGGCTTCTTCGTGCAGAAGGGCAGTGACGGTTCGCTGGAGTACACCCGTAACGGTGCCTTCCGTGCCGACAAGGACGGCTACATCACCAACAACACCGGAACCTCACGCCTGCAAGGCTACGCGGCGGACGCCGATGGCAACATCCAGAAGGGCGGCTTGACCGACCTTCAGCTCAACCTGTCGTACCTGCCGCCGAAGGCTTCGAGCAAGGTGGACTCCACCAGTAACCTGAACTCGTCCTCGCCGGTGATCGACCAGACCAAGACCCCGTTTGATCCGACCAAGTCGGAGACCTTCACCACTCAATACTCCACCACGCTCTACGATACGCAGGGCAACGCGCATCCGATGGTGCAGTACCTGGTGAAGACGGACTCCAACACCTGGAAGTCCTACACCCTGATCGATGGGCGCAACCCTGACGGTTCGCCGATCAGTGGCACCGGTACCGACGTGAAGGCGCCTGTTGCCTCGACGCTGTCGTTTGACACCGCCGGCAAGCTCTCGGGCATCATCACCCCGCCAGCCACCGCTTCGAACACCACCCTGACCATTTCCGACTGGAAGCCGGGTGGCCTGGTCAATGGTGTCTGGACGTCTAACGGCGCGGCCGCCAACACGGACGGCGTGGCCGTCAACATGGCGAACATCACCCAGTTCAACTCGGCTACCTACCGCAACCCGCCAACCACCGACGGTTACGCCACCGGTCAAATTACCGGGCTGAAAATCGACGGCAGCGGCGTACTGTTCGCTACTTTCAGCAACCAGCAGAGCAAGGCCATCGGCCAGATTTCCTTGGCCAGCTTCAACAACGAGCAGGGCCTGCAGCCAGCCGGCGGCACCACCTGGAAAGAAACCTTCGCGTCGGGCCAGCCGGGTTTTGATACCCCGCAAGTCGGTACCCTGGGTTCGATCGTGGCCAACTCCCTGGAGAACTCCAACGTCAACCTGACCAACGAGCTGGTGGACCTGATCAAGGCCCAGAGCAACTATCAGGCGAACGCCAAGACCATCTCCACCCAGAGCACCATCATGCAGACCATCATCCAGATGACCTGATGCTGTCGCTTTAAGCCGCACCACTGGAAAAGCCCCTCGGTCGAGGGGCTTTTTTTTGCCTGCCGATTGTCCCGGGCTGTCATGGGATGACATGGTTTTGGCGGAACGGCCTACGGCTGTTTTTCCACCCACGAAGCCAAGAAGGCTGAGGTCAACGGGTGGAGAGCAGGCAATGGCGAGTGTGTCGGTTTCAGGTGGTGTCATCGGGGGCGTGAGTTTTTCAGGTCGGGGTATTGCGAAGCCAGATCGGTCGGACGATGAAGAAAACAAGGGTGTCTCTAACGAGGAAACGGTCAAAAAGCTGCTCACAGCGTTGGATGACGCCGAGAAAACTTCCAAGGGCCAGCTCGCGCAAGATCTGCGAGACAAGCTCAACGAAGTGCGCGGGGAGATCGGTGACGAGAAATTCAGGGAAATTCTCAACAAGCTGATTGAAGAGGCTTCCGGGCAGTGGCTTGAGTTTCTCAAACAACTGCTGAAGCTGTTGTTTCCGGACTCGGACGACACACCGCCATCCCCATCCCCAGCTCCTGCTCCTGCTCCTGCCCCATCGCCAGGGGGTGGTGGCGGAGGCGGCGGGGGCGGGGGCGGGGCTAACAGAAATGATTTTGGCCCCAGCGACCCCATGAGCAACAAGCCGCTGACCGAAGGTTCAAAGCATTTCAACTACAAGCCCGACAACAGCAATCCTGGAAAGCCACCGGACAATATCTGGAGTGGCTTCCGCCAGGGCTCCGATGGCAACTGCGTCACCGTTTCAGCGATAAAGGGGGCGATGATGCGGTACGGTCAGAAACCCACGGACGTTTTCAAGGACGTGAAAGAGACGGCCGATGGCTATCGCGTGAAAATGCGGGACGACTTCGAGCTTGATTTGTCCAAGGACGAACTCAAGCAGGCCGCCGCGTATGCACAGTTTAAAGGCGATGATCCGGAGATGCTGACCGATGCAAACTTCATGTTTGCCGCGAGTGCCAAGCGTGCGCAGATTGAAGGAAATGGTCTGGACGACAGGCCGGGTGAAGCGCAGAGAAGCTTTGCCCATGCGATGCAGAGCTTGAACAACGGCGAAATGCCCCACGAGGGGCTGGATCGCCTTGGGTTGAAGGGGCTCTACAGAAACTCCTCAAGCAGTGAGCTGGCGAGCGGCACGCTGGGTGTCGTGGCCTATGATCGTCATTCAATGGCGGTGATTGGTGGGCAAGTCGAGCTGTGGGGCCGGCGGGGCGGCTCGCCTAAGCAGGGTATTGCGTACGCGTTCCTCTAAGGGCGTTAAAACGAAAAAACCCGATAAACCCTATGCAGTCGGGGTTTATCGGGTTTTTCAATCCCGGGCGTTCAAGCCCAGGACCGGCTCAGCTTATTGGCAAGCTTCGCAATCCGGCTCGTCGATCGCGCAGGCTTTTGGCACTGGCGCTGGACCGGCAGGTGCCGCGAGAACCGAATCATCACCATGGTTGCCGCCGCTGGAAACAGCGTTCAGCTTGCCGGTGTTGATGGTCGACTTCTCGGTGCTGGTGGCGGCCAGGGCACGGAGGTAGTAAGTGGTTTTCAGGCCACGGTACCAAGCCATGCGGTAGGTCACGTCCAGCTTCTTGCCCGATGCGCCGGCAATGTACAGGTTCAGCGACTGAGCCTGGTCGATCCACTTCTGACGACGGCTGGCGGCGTCGACGATCCACTTGGTGTCCACTTCGAAGGCAGTCGCGTAGAGCTCTTTGAGTTCTTGCGGGATGCGCTCGATCTGCTGCACCGAACCGTCGTAGTACTTCAGGTCGTTGATCATGACCGAGTCCCACAGGCCACGGGCTTTCAGGTCGCGAACCAGGTACGGGTTGATCACGGTGAATTCGCCCGACAGGTTCGATTTCACATACAGGTTCTGGTAGGTCGGTTCGATCGACTGCGACACGCCAGTGATGTTGGCGATGGTGGCGGTCGGTGCGATGGCCATGATGTTGGAGTTACGAATGCCTTTCTGCACACGGGCACGTACCGGTGCCCAGTCCAGGGATTCGTTCAGGTCAACGTCGATGTACTTCTGGCCACGCTGCTCGATCAGGATCTGTTGCGAATCCAGCGGCAGGATGCCTTTGGACCACAGCGAACCCTGGAACGTCTCGTAGGCGCCGCGCTCGTCGGCCAGGTCGCAGGAAGCCTGGATCGCGTAGTAGCTGACCGCTTCCATGGACTTGTCGGCGAACTCGACCGCAGCGTCCGAACCGTAAGGAATGTGCTGCAGGTACAGCGCATCCTGGAAGCCCATGATGCCCAGGCCAACCGGACGGTGCTTGAAGTTGGAGTTCTGCGCCTGTGGTACCGAGTAGTAGTTGATGTCGATAACGTTATCGAGCATGCGAACGGCGGTGTTCACGGTGCGTTCCAGCTTGGCGGTGTCCAGCTTGCCGTTGACGATGTGGTTCGGCAGGTTGATCGAGCCCAGGTTGCAAACGGCGATCTCGTCCTTGTTGGTGTTCAAGGTGATCTCGGTGCACAGGTTCGAGCTGTGGACCACGCCCACGTGCTGCTGCGGGCTGCGCAGGTTGCACGGGTCTTTGAAGGTCAGCCATGGGTGGCCGGTTTCAAACAGCATGGACAGCATTTTGCGCCACAGGTCTTTGGCCTGGATGGTCTTGAACAGCTTGATCTTGCCCGGGTACTGGGACAGGGCTTCGTAGTACTCGTAACGCTCTTCGAAGGCCTTGCCGGTCAGGTCGTGCAGGTCTGGCACTTCGGATGGCGAGAACAGGGTCCACGGGCCGTCATCGAAGACACGCTTCATGAACAGGTCAGGGATCCAGTTGGCGGTGTTCATGTCGTGGGTACGACGACGATCATCACCGGTGTTCTTGCGCAGTTCGATGAACTCTTCGATGTCCATGTGCCAGGTTTCCAGGTAGGCACACACAGCGCCTTTGCGCTTGCCACCCTGGTTCACGGCTACAGCGGTGTCGTTCACCACTTTCAGGAACGGTACAACGCCTTGGGACTTGCCGTTGGTACCTTTGATGTACGAACCCAGTGCACGCACCGGCGTCCAGTCGTTACCCAGGCCGCCAGCGAATTTGGACAACATGGCGTTGTCGTGGATCGCGTGGTAGATGCCCGACAGGTCATCCGGCACGGTGGTCAGGTAGCAGCTGGACAGCTGTGGACGCAGGGTGCCGGCGTTGAACAGGGTTGGGGTCGACGACATGTAGTCGAAGGACGACAACAGGTTGTAGAACTCGATGGCGCGGTCTTCTTTGTGCTTCTCTTCGATCGCCAGGCCCATGGCCACGCGCATGAAGAACACTTGCGGCAGTTCGAAGCGGATCCCGTCCTTGTGGATGAAGTAACGGTCGTACAGGGTTTGCAGGCCCAGGTAGGTGAACTGCTGGTCGCGCTCGTGGTTGATTGCCTTGCCGAGTTTTTCCAGGTCGAAGGTGGCCAGGACCGGGTTCAGCAATTCGAATTCGATACCCTTGGCGATGTAGGCAGGCAAGGCCTTGGCGTACAGGTCGACCATCTCGTGGTGCGTGGCGCTGTCGGCGACGCCGAGGAAGCCCAGGCCTTCGGCACGCAGGGTGTCCATCAGCAGGCGCGCGGTCACGAACGAGTAGTTCGGCTCACGTTCAACCAGGGTACGGGCGGTCATGACCAGGGCGGTGTTGACGTCGGTCAGGGCCACGCCGTCGTACAGGTTCTTCAGGGTTTCGCGCTGGATCAGGTCACCATCGACTTCTTCCAGGCCTTCGCAGGCCTCGGTGATGATGGTGTTCAGGCGGCCCAGGTCCAGCGGTGCAAACGTACCGTCAGCCAGGGTGATGCGGATCGACGGGTGAGCTTGTACGGCAGCTTCTTCGGCCGGGGAGCGTACGGCACGTTCCTTGGCGCGGGAGTCACGGTAGATCACGTAGTCGCGGGCAACTTTCTGCTCGCCGGCACGCATCAGGGCCAGTTCGACCTGGTCCTGGATTTCTTCGATGTGGATGGTGCCGCCCGATGGCATGCGACGCTTGAACGTTGCGCTGACCTGTTCGGTCAGGCGCGCAACGGTGTCGTGGATGCGCGACGAGGCAGCAGCGGTGCCGCCTTCAACTGCAAGAAACGCTTTGGTGATCGCGACGGTGATTTTGTCATCGGTATAAGGAACGACAGTGCCGTTACGCTTGATCACGCGCAGTTGGCCGGGTGCGGTGGCGGACAGATCCAGGTTCGAATCAGCGGCCTGCGGCACGGAGCCCTGCGGGTTCTCGCGAGTTGTGTCGGTTTGCATGGGGGGTTGTCTCCACATTCTATATTTATTTGGGCACCATCACGGTGCCCACCGTTCCGTCCTGAAGCACTTACAACAGGCCTGGGCCTGGCATAACAACTTCGGGACAGGAGGAAGGGAGCTGTTCGCGCCGCTTCCATGCCGAAGTCTTCGGTACAAGCTTGGGGCTCTTTACCGTATTCCTGGTGGGTGACAGTTTCGTACTGCAACACCCGTACCGTTTTTGCCTGATCGGGGCTAAAAACGGCTGCCATCCGCGTGCGCGGTTTGGTCTTCTGAAAAAGGCTTAAGTTCAACCAAACAGGAGCAAGAAAGAGCTTGAGTTTCTTGTCTGATTTGTGTTTGGTCTTTTCGCTGAAAACCCTACATGTAGGGTTTTTTTGGCGACGACCTACAAGATAATGCGTTTTGGGGGGTATGGCAACGCACTACCTGTGGATAACGCTGTGGGTAAAATGTGTATGAAACGTGGAACAGGCGTGTAGGCCGCAGTACTGCTGCATCGCGCCGTTTGTCACCGAATATTCCGAGTTAAAAACATCCGGTTGGATTTTTGCGGGCGCGAACCCTATCACAAAAAAACACCATCCCCGAACGCATTTGCGCGCTTGTACTAGAGGGCTGGCTCATGGCTACAATCGCCCCTTGTTTCACGCGATATCTTGTTCGCTCCACATGACAACTGTAGGAGCGGGCTTGCCCGCGAAGGACGTCAACGATAACGCTGGAAACCTGAATAAACGCGGCACCCTTGAGTTTTTCGCGGGCAAGCCCGCTCCTACAATAATGAGAACCGAGGTAACGCATGGAGCATGAAGCCTGGCAGGTATTGATTGTCGAGGACGACGAGCGACTGGCCGAGTTGACCCGTGACTATTTGGAGAGCAACGGCCTGCGCGTCTCGGTGGAGGGCAACGGCGCCCTGGCGGCGGCGCGGATCATCGCCGAACAGCCGGACCTGGTGATCCTCGACCTGATGTTGCCCGGCGAAGACGGCCTGAGCATCTGCCGCAAGGTGCGCGAGGACTACGACGGGGTGATCCTGATGCTGACCGCACGCACCGACGACATGGACCAGGTGCTGGGCCTGGACATGGGCGCCGACGACTACGTGTGCAAACCCGTACGCCCACGCTTGCTGCTGGCGCGCATTCAAGCGCTGCTGCGGCGCAGTGAAAGCGTCGAACCGCCCATCCCCGAAAAACAGCGCCGCCTGCAATTCGGCCCGCTGGTGGTGGACAACGCCCTGCGTGAAGCCTGGCTGCACGACGGCGGCATCGAGCTGACCAGCGCCGAATTCGACCTGTTGTGGCTGCTGGTGGCGAATGCCGGGCGAATCCTGTCCCGGGAAGAAATCTTCACTGCCTTGCGCGGCATTGGCTATGACGGCCAGGACCGCTCCATCGACGTACGCATCTCGCGGATTCGCCCGAAAATCGGCGACGACCCGATCCACCCACGGCTGATCAAGACCATTCGCAGCAAAGGCTACCTGTTCGTCCCCGAAGCTGCCGCTGACCTTACGCCGTGAACTCGATCTTCCTGCGTATCTACGGCGGCATGTGCGCGGCGCTGATTCTGGTGGCGTTGCTCGGTGTGCTGGCCCTGCACCTGCTCAATGAAGTGCGCAGCGGCCAGTACCGAGAGCGCCTGGCCCATGGCACCTTCGCGTTGATGGGCGACAACCTGCAACCCATGAGCGCCATCGAGCGCCGCCGTGCCCTGGCGGTATGGGAACGCTTGCTGGGCATCCCGCTGGAATTGCAGACCGTGGCCGAGGCGCATCTGGACCTGAGCCAGCGCACCCGCCTGCAACGCGGCCAGGTGTTGGTGGAGCAAACCGGCCCCCACGCGGCCAGGGTGCTGCGACTGGTGAGTGATCAGGAGCAACTGCTGCTCACCGGTGAAGTGCAGCAAATCAGCGAACAACTGGCCCGCGCGACCATTTACCTGCTGGCCGATGAACTGGTGCGTTTTCCGGTGGCCGAGCAACCGCAAAAACTCGCCGACCTGAAAGAGGCCAAGGGCTTTGGATTCGAGATGCACCTGGTGATGCTCGACCAGGCTGACATGGACGAAGACCAGCGCCGCCGTGTGTCCGAGGGCGACACAGTGATGGCCCTGGGCAAGGGCGGTGATTCGATCCGGGTGTTTGCCGGCATGGTCGGCACGCCGTGGGTTTTGGAAATCGGCCCGCTGTACCAGATGAACCCGTACCCGCCGCAGTGGTTGATCCTGATCGCGCTGATCAGCCTGACCCTGATCGGCTTGATCGTCTATTTATTGGTGCGCCAACTGGAGCGGCGCTTGAGTGGCCTGGAAGCTGCCGCCACGCGCATCGCCAAGGGCAGCCTCGAAGTACGGGTGCCGGCCCGGGGCGCCGATTCGGTAGGGCGCCTGGCGGCAGCGTTTAATGGCATGGCCGAACACCTGCAACGGCTGCTGGCGATCCAGCGCGAACTGGTGCGCGCGGTATCCCACGAATTGCGCACCCCGGTGGCACGCCTGCGGTTCGGCCTGGAGATGATTGGTGACGCGGCCACGCCTGAGGCGCGGCGCAAGTACATGGAAGGCATGGACAGCGACATCCAGGACCTCGATGGCCTGGTGGACGAAATGCTGACTTATGCGCGACTGGAGCAGGGTTCGCCGGCGCTGAATTTCCAGCGGGTCGACCTTAGCGCGTTGCTCGATCAGGTGATTGATGAGCTGTCGCCGCTGCGCCCGGAAATCAACGTGGCGCGGGGCATCTGCCTGTCTTCTGCCCATTGGGATGATGCGTGGGTCGAGGCCGAGCCGCGTTACCTGCATCGAGCCCTGCAAAACCTGGTGAGCAATGCCATGCGCCACGCCCAGGGGCAGGTGTTGATCAGCTACCAGGTGGGCCAGGTGCGTTGCCGCATCGACGTGGAAGACGACGGCCCGGGCGTGCCGGAAAGTGCCTGGGAGCGGATCTTCACCCCGTTCCTGCGCCTGGACGACAGCCGTACTCGCGCGTCGGGCGGGCACGGGTTGGGGTTATCGATTGTGCGGCGGATCATCTATTGGCACGGCGGCCGGGCGTTGATCAGCAAGAGTAACAACCTGGGCGGCGCGTGCTTCAGCCTGAGTTGGCCAAGGGACCAAAAGAAACCCTGATTCATTGTGGTGAGGGGGCTTGTCCTGTGGTGAGGGGGCTTGTCCCCCGCTGGAGTGCGAAGCGCTCCCGCTTTTTTGGGGCCGCTGCGCAGCCCAACGGGGGACAAGCCCCCTCACCACAGAGATCAATCAGGCCTGGACGGCCACCAGGCTCAACAACTGCCCGTCATCCACCGCAAACTGCGCCTCCAGCTCCTTGCCATGGCACCATTCTGCCGACAGGTCCGTCAGCAACCGCAGCCGCGCATGGCCGGTATCCGACCACTCCAGCAACTCGGCATGCTCAAAATAAAAGCGCTTCTGCACGATCGGGTAGAGCGCCTTGAACAGGCTCTCTTTCGCCGAAAACGTCAGCGTCACCAACTGCGCGATCTGCTCCCGCGGCCCGGCAGCCATGCGCTGCAATTCATCCGGTGTCAGGATTTCCCCCGCCAGGCGTTCCGCGCGCTCCAGTGTCAGCAGGTTCTCCAGGTCCATCCCCAGCCCGCGCCACTGTGCCTTGTGGGCGACGATGGCCGCTGCATGGCCGGTGCTGTGAGTGATCGAACCGCTGATATGCGCGGGCCAGACCGGCGCGCGGTCCTCGCCGATTGCCGGCACGCAATCCAGCCCATCCAGCTGTTGCAAGGCCGCACGGGCACACAGGCGACCGGCCAGAAATTCCGCCTGGCGCTTGGCAACCGAACGCTGGATGCTCGCGGGCGGCGGCACGGCGCTGCGCTGGAAGTCGCCGATGGCCAGCAGGGCCGGGTCAAAACGGGTGCTCAGCAAGACCGTCCCGGGCAAGGCGACGGGCAGCGGCCAATGGGCATCAAGTGGGGTGCAGCAGGCGGGTAGGGAATTCATGCCGGGTATTTTGCCGAGTTGGAGGGCCGCTGGATAGCCTGCGGTAGGGGTTACGTAAGTAACTCTTTACACAGTAGCCGGCCTCGGTTCAGCCCAGGTTCAGAGAGTGTTCAGGGGGAGTTCAGCGGGGGCTGCGTAGTCTGGCCTCGTACCCAAAGCCAAAGTGTATGAGGTAGACCATGACTGCGATCAAGAAGCTGATGTTGGCGTTAACCATGCTCAGCGCCACCGCTGGCGTCCAGGCCTCTGATGCGAGCTTCGCGGGTTTCTCCAAAGAGAAGAGCAAAAAGCCCTACAGCCTTCTTCAGCGGGTGAGCTTCGAGGATGCCGGTGAACAAGCCGCGCCCTGGGGCCATTTCCTGGGCCAGCACACCCCGCAGTCGGACTATCGCGTGGGCAATGAAAACCTGTCAGGTCACTTCAACGGCAGTAAACTGCGCCAGCAAGACCTGCAGGGCCGCTATGATATACCCCAGTTGGAAAGTTGATTTGCCTTGGAGAGCTTTATGAAATTGCTGGTTGTCGAAGATGAGGCGTTGCTGCGTCATCACCTGTTGACCCGTCTGACCGACAGCGGTCACGTGGTCGAGGCCGTCGCCAACGCCGAAGAGGCGCTGTACCAGACCGGGCAATTCAACCACGACCTGGCGATCATCGACTTGGGCCTGCCTGGCATGGGCGGCCTGGACCTGATCCGCCAACTGCGCGCCCAGGCCAAGACATTCCCGATCCTGATCCTGACCGCCCGCGGCAACTGGCAGGACAAGGTCGAAGGCCTGGCCGCCGGTGCCGACGACTACGTAGTCAAGCCGTTCCAGTTCGAAGAGCTGGAAGCTCGGATGAACGCACTGCTGCGCCGCTCCAGCGGTTTCACCCAGTCGACCATCGTCGCCGGGCCCTTGCTGCTGGACCTCAATCGCAAGCAGGCGTCCCTCGACGAACAGCCCCTGGCGCTGACCGCCTACGAATACCGCATCCTCGAATACCTGATGCGTCACCATCAGCAGGTGGTTGCCAAGGACCGCCTGATGGAACAGCTCTACCCCGATGACGACGAGCGCGATCCGAACGTCATCGAAGTGTTGGTAGGCCGCCTGCGCCGCAAGCTGGAAGGCCCGGCGGGGTTCAAGCCGATCGACACCGTGCGCGGTCTGGGCTACCTGTTTAATGAGCGCTGCCGTTGATTCGCTCGTTACGTGTGCGTTTGATGCTCGCGGCCACCACCCTGGCCGTGCTGTTTATGCTGGCCTTGTTGCCCGCCATGCAGGGCGCCTTCAGCCTGGCCCTGCAGGATTCCATCGAGCAGCGCCTGGCGTCGGATGTCACCACGCTGATTTCGGCTGCCCGGGTTGAAAACAATCGCCTGCTGATGCCCGCGCAGTTGCCGGATGAGCGCTTCAACCTCACCGATAGCCGCCTGTTGGGCTACATCTATGACCGCGAAGGCCATCTGGTCTGGCGGTCGCGCGCCACCCAGGAAGAGAACATCAACTACAAGCCGCGCTATGACGGGCGCGGCAACGAGTTTGCGCGGATTCGCGAAGCCAACGGCCAAGAATTTTTTGTCTATGACGTCGAGGTCAAGCTGCTGGGCGGCAAGAGCGCGGCGTTCAGTATTGTCGCCCTGCAACCGGTGCGCGAATACCAACTGACCCTCGAAGGCCTGCGGGAAAACCTCTACCTGGGCTTCGGCGCCGCCTTGCTGGTGCTGCTGACCCTGTTGTGGCTGGGCCTGACCTGGGGCCTGCAAGCGTTGCGCCGGCTGAGCCAGGAACTGGATGAAATCGAAGGCGGCACCCGGGAAAGTCTCAGTGAACAACACCCCCGCGAATTGTTGCGCCTGACCGGCTCCCTGAACCGGTTGCTCCACAGCGAGCGTGAGCAACGCACCCGTTACCGCGATTCCCTGGATGACCTGGCCCACAGCCTGAAAACCCCGTTGGCAGTGCTGCAAGGCGTGAGCGAAGACATGGCCCAGCGCCCCGAAGATCGCGACCAGGCCTGGGTGCTGCAATCGCAGATCGAGCGCATGAGCCAGCAGATCAGCTACCAATTGCAGCGCGCCAGCCTGCGTAAAAGCGGCCTGGTGCGTCACCAGGTGCGCCTGGAGCCGGTACTGCAAAGCCTGTGCGACACGCTGGACAAGGTCTATCGCGATAAAGGCGTGAAGGTCGCCTTCGATTTGCCGGAAGAATGCGACGTGCCGATCGAGAAGGGCGCCTTGCTGGAACTGCTCGGCAACCTGCTGGAAAACGCCTATCGCCTGTGCCTGAGCGAAGTGCGCATCACCTTGCAGGAAAGCCTGGAAGGCACCGAGCTGTGCATCGAAGACGACGGCCCCGGCGTGCCACCGGACCAGCGTGCGCGGATCCTGCAAAGGGGTGAGCGGCTGGACCGCCAGCATCCGGGACAGGGCATCGGCCTGGCGGTGGTCAAGGACATCATCGAAAGCTACAGCGCACGGTTGACCCTTGGGGATTCACCGCTAGGGGGTGCCGCGTTCAAGATTCACTTTCCGGCTGTTTGATCTTTATTGGCTGTGCCGGCCTCTTCGCGAGCAAGCCCGCTCCCACATTTGACCGAGTTCCACCTTGGGAATGCCATCGAATGTGGGAGCGGGCTTGTTCGCGAAGAGGCCAGTCGCATCAATACACACTTAACTTTCTTGTGCTCTATAAGCTCCCGGGGTCAGCCCGGTCCACTTCTTGAACGCCCGATGAAACGCCGACGGTTCGGAAAACCCCAACTGCTCGGCGATCTCCTGCAACGACAAATCCGCCCGCCCCAAATGATAAATCGCAATGTCCCGGCGTAATTCATCCTTGAGCGCCTGAAAGCTCGTGCCTTCCTCCCGCAAATGGCGACGCAGGGTCTGCGGGCTGATATGCAGGTGCTGGGCGACGGTTTCGAGGTCGGGCCACGGCGTGCGGTCGCGGCTCAATAAGCGGCGCAATTGACTGCTCAGGCTGTCGCCCTCATCCGGCCGTGACAGCAGGTCGGCCGGTGAGCGTTCGAGGAAGTGCTTGAGGGTGCGCTCGTCCTGCAACAGCGGCAGGCTCAGGTAGCGGCTGGGAAACACCAGGCTGCTGGTGGGCGCGGCGAACACCTGCGGGCAGGGGAACAGCAAGTCGTACTCACCGGCATGGGCCGGCATCGGGTAACTGAAGGTGGCCTGGTCCAGGCGGATGCGTTGGCCAATCAGCCAACTGCCGAGGCGATGCCAGATCACCAGCAGGCATTCGCTGAGGAAGTGATCCGGGTCCCACAGCTGCGAATCGTCCAGGCTCAAGCGGGCCATTTCCCCTTCGCGTGTCAGACGCCAGCGCGGACCTTGCGGGAATAGGCTATAAAATAATAAGCCGCGTTCCAGAGCCTTCTCGAGGGTGCGGCAGTGAATCAGCGCGTGGCACATCATGGCGAAGGTGCCGCGCTTGCTCGGGCCTTCGGCGAAACCCAGGTATTCGTCATCCAGCGCCAGCCACAGCATCTGCAGCAGCCGGGTAAATTGCTCCGGGGCGATGCGGGCGCGGGGTTCGCTCAGCAGTTCCGGGGTAATGCCCACTTGCTGCAGCAGGCCCGAATAGTCGTAGCCGGCTCGACGAGCACCGCCTAAAGCGGCCCGGGCGTAGTGACTGGCGATGGTACGTTCACGCATGAGGGGCCTCGTCCATTGAGTGGCGGATGTTAGCCATCCTGTGTGAGGGCAACAAGGCGGATATCCGCCAAATTGTAGGACGAGATCGGGAGGTGAGGCGGAAATCCGCCACCTTGCGTAGGCGGTGTCTGAAGCCGAAAACCACCCAAGCGCTGATGTCTAAAGGCCTCCAGGGGATTTCAGTAAAAGTGGCACGCTGCTTGCGATAGAGAGCGCAGGGAGACCGGCCTTGAGCAGGCTCTCAAACAACAAATCCCTCCAGTGCAGGAGGGTTCGCAATTCAAGTGTCGTGGGCAATGGCGGATATTTGCCACACGGGACGATTGAGGAACTTTGCAATGACGACTCGTCAGCCACTGTACAAATCCCTGTATTTCCAGGTGATCGTTGCAATCGTTATCGGTATTTTGCTCGGCCACTTCTACCCGCAGACCGGCGTGGCCCTCAAGCCACTGGGTGACGGCTTTATCAAGCTGATCAAAATGGTCATCGCCCCGATCATCTTCTGCACCGTTGTCAGCGGCATCGCTGGCATGCAAAGCATGAAATCGGTCGGCAAAACCGGTGGCTACGCGCTGCTGTACTTCGAAGTCGTCTCCACCATCGCCCTGCTGATCGGCCTGATTGTGGTCAACGTTGTGCAACCGGGCGCCGGCATGCACATCGACGTGGCTACCCTGGACGCCTCTAAAGTCGCGGCCTACGTGACTGCCGGTGCAGACCAGAGCATCGTTGGCTTCCTGCTGAACGTGATCCCGAACACCATCGTTGGCGCGTTCGCGACCGGTGACATCCTGCAAGTGCTGATGTTCTCGGTGATCTTCGGTTTCGCCCTGCATCGCCTGGGTGCCTACGGCAAGCCGGTGCTGGACTTCATCGATCGCTTCGCCCACGTGATGTTCAACATCATCAACATGATCATGAAGCTCGCGCCACTCGGTGCCCTGGGCGCCATGGCGTTTACCATCGGTGCCTACGGTGTAGGTTCGCTGGTGCAGCTCGGTCAGTTGATGATCTGCTTCTACATCACCTGCATCCTGTTCGTATTGGTCGTGCTGGGTGGCATCTGCCGCGCTCACGGCTTCAGCGTCCTGAAACTGATCCGCTACATCCGTGAAGAGCTGCTGATCGTACTGGGTACTTCCTCGTCCGAATCCGCACTGCCACGCATGCTGATCAAGATGGAACGTCTGGGCGCCAAGAAGTCGGTCGTTGGCCTGGTTATCCCGACTGGCTACTCGTTCAACCTGGACGGTACTTCGATCTACCTGACCATGGCTGCCGTGTTCATCGCCCAGGCGACTGACACCCACATGGACATCACCCACCAGATCACCCTGTTGCTGGTACTGCTGCTGTCCTCCAAGGGCGCTGCTGGCGTGACCGGTAGTGGCTTCATCGTACTGGCCGCTACCCTGTCGGCTGTTGGCCACCTGCCGGTTGCCGGCCTGGCGCTGATCCTGGGTATCGACCGCTTCATGTCCGAAGCCCGCGCACTGACCAACCTGGTGGGCAACGCTGTTGCTACCCTGGTTGTGGCCAAGTGGGTCAAGGAACTGGACGAAGACAAGCTGCAAGTCGAACTGGCTTCCGGTGGTCGCGGTATCTCCGAGACCCGTGAAGAAGACGACCTGGGCGTGGCCGAAGGCCCGGCTCCAACCGCCGTCAAGTAAGGCTGCACCGTGTGTGAAAAACCCATCTTCGGATGGGTTTTTTTTTGATCGTTCCCACGCTCTGCGTGGGAATGCCGCCAGGGACGCTCCGCGTCTCGCTTTACGTTTCCGGGAACATCAGTCACTCCGGATGATGCTTTATGTGATTGCTGCTGACCGCCAGGTTTGCCTACTCTGTGGCCAATCGAATCGGAATCGGAGTAACCATGTTAGCTCCCTTGGCGTCCCTCAAAGTACTGGATTTCTCCACCCTGCTGCCGGGGCCATTCGCCTCGCTACTGCTGGCCGACATGGGCGCCGAGGTATTGCGCATCGAATCTCCCACGCGCATGGACTTGCTGCGGGTATTGCCGCCCCATGACCAAGGCGTGTCGGCCAGCCATGCCTATCTCAACCGCAACAAACGCAGCTTGGCCCTGGACCTCAAGCAAGCCGAGGCGGTGGAGATCGTGCGGCAGTTGGTGGTGGACCATGACATCGTCCTCGAGCAGTTCCGGCCCGGGGTGATGGAGCGCCTGGGCCTGGGTTACGAGGCATTGAAGGCGGTCAACCCGAAGCTGATCTACGTCTCCATCACCGGCTACGGCCAGACCGGCCCCTACAAGGACCGCGCCGGCCATGACATCAACTACCTGGCCCTGGCGGGTGTCGCCAGTTACACCGGGCGCCAGGACAGCGGGCCATTGCCCTTGGGCGTGCAGTTGGCGGATGTGGGCGGCGGCTCGTTACACGCGGTGATCGGCTTGCTGGCGGCGGTGATTGCCCGGCAGCAGAGCGGGGTGGGGCAATACCTCGATGTGAGCATGACCGACTGCGTCTTCAGCCTGAATGCCATGGCCGGCGCGGGTTACCTGGCGTGCGGCGTGGAGCCGGCGTGGGAGAACCAGGTGCTCAATGGTGGCAGCTTCTATGACTATTACCGCTCGCGGGAAGGGCGCTGGTTTTCGGTGGGCAGCCTGGAGCCGGCCTTTATGCAGCAGCTGTGTACGGCCCTTGGGTGCCCCGAGTTGGCGGCGCAAGGCTTGTCGCCCAGACCCGAGCAGCAGAAAGCCCTCAAGCTGGCGTTGCAGGTCGAGTTCGAGAAACGCAGCTTTGATGAGTTGTGTGAGTTGTTTGCCGGGATTGATGCGTGTGTTGAGCCGGTGCTGAATCTGAGCGAGGCGGTTGAACACCCGCAGTTAAAAGCCCGGGAACTGGTCAGCCAGGTGCCGCGTGGCGATGGTTCCAGCCAGGCGCAAATCGCGTGTCCGCTGAAGTTTTCCGAGGGTTTGCCGGCGGCCAGGCATATAGGCGCGGCGGTGGGCGCTCACACGGATGAGGTGTTGGTGGAGTTGGGCTTCAGTGCTCAGCAGATAGACGATTTGCGGCGTGCCAAGGTAGTTCAGTAGCGCCTGGGCCGGCCCCTTCGCGAGCAAGCCCGCTCCCACATTCGACCGAGTTCCATCGTTGGAATGCGATCAAATGTGGGAGCGGGCTTGCTCGCGAAGAGGGCCTTGAAAGCACCACAAACCTCACTCGACGCGGGTTTCCCCGGTAAATACCAAGGTCTGTCGGCACCTGCGGCACAAATACCGCCGCCCCTGGCTCACCAGCCCATGACGCTGTGGCGAAAACGGAAAGTCACTGTCGGCACACGGGCAGCGGTAGATATATCGCGTCACGCGCCGCCGCTGGATTTCATAGGTGTGGCAGCGATCCGGCGGCAGTTCGTAAACCCCGCGCATGATCAACTGCCATTCCTCGCCATGGGGCTGGATGCGCTCGCCGAACAATTGGTGGGCAATCAGGTGCGCCACTTCATGGGCAACCGTCTGTTTAAGGAAGTGTTGGCTGTTTTCACGGTACAACTGCGGGTTGAAGCGCAGCAGGTTCTCGTGCAAATGCGCGACACCGGCCTTCTGGCCCCGCAGCTTGAGGCTGACCTGGGGGCGTTTGAAGCTTCGTTTGAAAAAGGATTCGGCTTGCAGGAAACAATCTTCGACGCGGGTATTGAGTTGCTCGGGCATGCTGTACATATCTCCAGAGACGTCCAGTATGCCGCAAACAACGGTGTATCCGAATCTGTCAGGCGCCGAATGGTCATGCATAACGCACAAAGCCACCTTGCGGTGGCTTTTCCTGCGGGTAAACCGCGTCAGTTGGTGTACATCGGGCCTACGCCCAGCCCCCAGACGATCACGGTAAAGGCCATGATCGCCACCAGCACCACCAGGCCCACGGCCAGCACCGAGCTGGAGAACAGGAAGCCCTCGTCCGGGTGGATGTTCATGAAGGTCGGCAATCCTACGTACAGCAGGTACACCGTGTAGCAAATGGCGGCCGTGCCGACGACCATCCCCAGCCACATGTGCGGGTACAGCGCCGCCAGCCCGCCGACAAACAGCGGTGTTGCGGTATAGGTGGCAAACGCTACGCAGCGGGCCATGCTTGGGTTCGCGTCATAGGTGCGGGCCATCCAGTGAATGAACGCACCCATCACCGCCACGCCGCCGAGCATCGCCGCGTAGGACATGATGGTCATCCATAACGCGCTTTCCACCGTCAGCATCACCGGTGCGCGGCTGCCGATGACCCAACCGACCTGAGTGGTACCGATAAAGGCTGATACAGCGGGGATCGCCGCGAGAATCAGCGTGTGGGTGAGGTACATGTGGCTGATGCTTTCTTCTTTATCGCCACGAATTTCCCGCCATTCCTGATCGGGGTGGGTGAAAAGTCCCACGACGTGATGGATCATGCCAGTCACTCCTGTCGTTATTACCATCGCCCCCCAGTGGAGCGCCCACGGGCCAATTGGCCTGAAAGGTCTGGATATGTGTGCGACCTTATGTCGCAGTATAGGAAGTGATGACCGGAAAAACTGTGGGGCTTTAGAGCAAATTGCGCTGTAAACACTTGGCTTAATCGCGGCGCGGTCTGTTG
>NZ_JAXCIS010000044.1:0-152905 GCF_034044025.1 Pseudomonas sp. SED1 | reverse complement strand
GTTCACAATATTAGATCACGCCGCCCACCAACTCCTGGCTGTCACCAAACGTCAGGTAGTCCACCAGTTCCGACAGCGGCAACGGTTTGCTGATCAGGTAACCCTGGGCCTGATCGCAGCCGAACAACCGCAGCAACGCCAGTTGCTCTGCGGTTTCCACGCCCTCGGCCACCACTTCCAGATTCAGGTTGTGGGCCAGGTTGATCATCGCGTGGACCAGCTTGCGGTTCTCTTCGCGCTCTTCCATGCCGCCGACGAAGCTCTTGTCGATCTTCAGCAAGGCAATCGGCAGGCTGTTGAGGTGCACGAACGACGAAAAGCCGGTACCGAAGTCATCCAGGGAAAAGCGCACGCCCAGGCGGCCAAGGGCGTCCATGGTCTGCTTGACCAGGTCGCTGCGGCGCATCACCGCAGTTTCCGTCAATTCAAATTCCAGCCACTGGGCTTCCACGCCACGCTCGGCAATCAGCCGGCTGAGGGTGCTGAGCAATTGGCTGTCCTGGAACTGGCGGAACGACAGGTTGACGGCCATGTGCAACGGCGCAATCCCGCGTTCGCGCAGGTCCTGCATGTCGCGCAGGGCCCGGGAAATCACCCAGTAGCCCAGCGGCACGATCAAGCCGCTCTGCTCGGCCAGGGGCACGAACTCGCTCGGCGGCAACAGCCCGCGCTCACCGTGGCGCCAGCGCACCAACGCTTCAAGGCCGACGATATGCCCGTCGTCGAGGTCCAGCCGCGGCTGGTAATGCAGTTCCAGCTCGTCACGGCGCAACGCCCGGCGAAGTTCGCTTTCCAGGTCGGCGAGACTGCGGGCGTTGCGGTTGATGCGTTCGTTGAAGATATGAAAGGTGCAGCCCTGGGTGCTCTTGGCTTGCTGCATGGCGATATGGGCGTGCCACATCAGCGGGTCGGCGCCGGCCCGGGCCCGGGCATGTGCCACGCCGAGGCTGCAACCGATCAGCAGGCTTTCGCCATCGACCCAATACGGTTCGGCCATGGCTTCGATGATGCGTTCAGCCATCCATTCGGCGCGCTGGGGCGCACGGCGGGTGTCGATCAGCAGGGCGAATTCATCGCTGCCCAGGCGCGCCAGTTGATCACCGGCCTCCAGCTGGCTCTTGAGCCGCGAGACCACTTGCAGGATCAGCCGGTCGCCGGCCTGGTGGCCGAGGGCGTCGTTGGCGTGGCGGAAGTTGTCCAGGTCGAGGTGACCGAGGGCGACGCCACGGCCTTCGTTTTCCGCCAGGCGGGCGGTCAGCAGGGTCTGGAAACCCTGGCGGTTGGCGATACCGGTCAGCGGGTCCTGCTCGGCCAGGCGTTGCAGGGTGTTTTCCAGCACACCGCGCTCGCGCACATGCCGCAGGCAACGGCGCAATGTATCGACATCCAATGCATTCAGGATCAGCCAGTCGCTGACGCCGAGGGGCGAAACCAGAGGTTCCTCTTCCAACAGCAATACCGTTGGCAAGCTGCAACGACCGGGGCCGGGCTGAAGGCTGGCCGTGGTCAACAACACCGCACTGTGATCGTCGTCGAACAGATTGCTCACAGACTCCCAGTTTGGCGCGCTGATCAGCACAGCTCCGTCGCCCATCGGCGCCAGGCACTCGCGCAATAACGCTGCCCACGCTGGCTCATCGGCCAGTAGCAGCAAACGCAAGGGTTCGACAGGCGTAGACAAGCTAGCTCCCTAGACTCTGCAAAATTTCGTTGGCGGCGGGCATTATGACGTGCGGCCAGATAATGACCAATGATATGGGTTATCAAATACGCACTGCGCGGCTCTAGACCGAACAATAGTCCTAAATACCCTATACATCCTGCGGCAAAGTAACAAAACCGGCAAATTTAGATCGAGTGGTACGTCACACTGTCGTTCAGAGGCAGCAGAATCTTGCCAGCCTGTTAAAATGCCAGCCCTTTTGATCAATGACTCCCTGAATTCTGTATGTCCCGACTCAATCCCCGGCAGCAAGAAGCCGTGAACTACGTCGGCGGCCCTCTATTGGTGCTCGCCGGTGCCGGTTCCGGCAAGACCAGCGTGATCACCCGCAAGATCGCGCACCTGATCCAGAGCTGCGGCATCCGCGCCCAGTACATCGTCGCCATGACCTTTACCAACAAGGCGGCGCGGGAAATGAAAGAGCGCGTCGGCACCCTGCTCAAGGGTGGCGAAGGCCGTGGCCTCACTGTGTGTACCTTCCACAACCTGGGGCTGAACATCATCCGCAAGGAGCATGTGCGGTTGGGCTACAAGCCGGGCTTCTCGATCTTTGACGAGACTGACGTCAAGGCGCTGATGACCGACATCATGCAAAAGGAATACGCGGGCGACGACGGCGTCGACGAGATCAAGAACATGATCGGCTCGTGGAAAAACGACCTGATCCTGCCCGCCGAAGCCCTCGAAAATGCGCGTAACCCCAAGGAACAGACCGCCGCCATCGTCTACACCCACTATCAGCGCACGCTCAAGGCGTTCAACGCGGTGGACTTCGACGACCTTATCCTGCTGCCGGTGAAGCTGTTCCAGGAACACGCCGACATCCTCGAAAAGTGGCAGAACAAGGTCCGCTACCTGCTGGTGGACGAATACCAGGACACCAACGCCAGCCAGTACCTGCTGGTGAAGCTGCTGATCGGCACGCGCAACCAGTTCACCGTGGTGGGCGACGACGACCAGTCGATCTACGCCTGGCGCGGCGCCCGCCCGGAAAACCTGATGCTGCTCAAGGACGACTACCCGTCCCTGAAAGTGGTGATGCTGGAGCAGAACTACCGCTCCACCAGCCGCATCCTGCGTTGCGCCAACGTACTGATCTCCAACAACCCCCACGAGTTTGAAAAACAACTGTGGAGCGAGATGGGCCACGGCGACGAGATCCGCGTGATCCGCTGCCGCAACGAAGACGCCGAAGCCGAACGCGTGGCCGTCGAACTGCTCACCCTGCACCTGCGTACCGACCGGCCCTACAGCGACTTTGCGATCCTGTACCGCGGCAACTACCAGGCCAAGCTGATCGAGTTGAAGCTGCAGCACCACCAGATTCCTTATCGTCTGTCGGGCGGCAACAGCTTTTTCGGACGCCAGGAAGTGAAAGACCTGATGGCCTACTTCCGGCTGATCGTGAACCCGGACGACGACAACGCCTTCCTGCGGGTGATTAACGTCCCACGCCGGGAAATCGGTTCGACCACCCTGGAAAAGCTCGGCAACTACGCCACCGAACGCAAGATCTCGATGTACGCCGCCACCGACGAAATCGGCCTGGGCGAACACCTGGACACCCGCTTCACCGATCGCTTGGCGCGCTTCAAGCGTTTCATGGACAAGGTGCGCGAGCAATGTTCCGGCGAAGACCCGATCAGTGCCCTGCGCAGCATGGTCATGGACATCGACTACGAGAACTGGTTGCGCACCAACAGCTCCAGCGACAAGGCCGCCGATTACCGCATGGGCAACGTGTGGTTCCTGATCGAGGCGTTGAAAAACACCCTGGAGAAGGATGAAGAAGGCGAGATGACCGTCGAGGACGCCATCGGCAAGCTGGTCCTGCGGGACATGCTTGAACGCCAGCAGGAAGAGGAAGACGGCGCCGAAGGCGTGCAGATGATGACCTTGCATGCGTCCAAGGGCCTGGAATTCCCCTACGTGTTCATCATGGGCATGGAAGAGGAAATCCTCCCGCACCGCTCCAGTATCGAAGCCGACACCATCGAAGAAGAACGGCGCCTGGCCTACGTGGGCATTACCCGCGCGCGTCAGACCCTGGCCTTCACCTTTGCCGCGAAACGCAAGCAGTACGGCGAGATCATCGATTGTGCCCCCAGCCGGTTCCTCGACGAGCTGCCGCCGGATGACCTGGCGTGGGAAGGCAACGACGACACACCAACCGAAGTCAAAGCCGTTCGCGGCAATACCGCACTGGCGGATATACGCGCGATGTTAAAGCGCTAGAATCGACTACTTTTTAATCTACTTTCGGCGCGTGTTGCGCCAACAGAGGAAGCTTTCGTGGAAGCACTGCACAAGAAAATTCGCGAAGAAGGCATCGTGCTTTCCGATCAGGTACTCAAGGTCGACGCCTTTCTGAACCACCAGATCGACCCGGCGCTGATGAAACTGATCGGTGACGAATTCGCTGCGTTGTTCAAGGATTCGGGCATTACCAAGATCGTCACCATCGAAGCCTCGGGCATTGCGCCGGCGATCATGACCGGCCTGAACCTCGGCGTACCGGTGATTTTCGCGCGCAAGCAACAGTCCCTGACCCTGACTGAGAACCTGCTGTCGGCAACGGTGTATTCCTTCACCAAGAAAACCGAAAGCACCGTGGCGATTTCCCCGCGCCACCTGACCAGCAGCGACCGCGTGCTGATCATCGATGACTTCCTGGCCAACGGTAAGGCGTCCCAAGCACTGATTTCGATCATCAAACAGGCCGGCGCGACCGTTGCGGGTTTGGGGATTGTGATCGAGAAGTCGTTCCAGGGTGGCCGTGCGGAGCTGGATGCGCAGGGTTATCGGGTTGAGTCGCTGGCGCGGGTGCAGTCGTTGGCGGGTGGTGTAGTTACCTTCATCGAGTAACCGACACCCACATACTGTAGGAGCGAGCTTGCTCGCGAAGAACGTTAACGATAACGCTGGCATTCTGGATGAACGCGTTGTCTGGACGTTTTTCGCGAGCAAGCTTGCTCCTACAGTGACGTCGCCCGAAGCCCTGCCAGCAGCAGGCGCTGATACAAGTCCTCTTTCAACCCCTCCGGCTTATCCAACCGCATCCGCACCAAATGCTCGGGAAACGCCTCCGGCTCCGGTGCATCCAGCGCCGCCTTGCCCAATTCCAGAATCTCCGTCAGCTTGAATTTGCTCTTGAGCCAGTTCAACGCCCGCAGCAAATCCCGCTCTTCATCGGTGAAGTCACAGCCCAACGGATACTCCGGGAACAACCGGGGATGCCGCGCCTGAATCGCCTGCAAACGCTCCGGCGTGTTGTCGGCAAACCGCGGATCCAGCTGGAAATTTTTCGGCAACTTCCCAGCCTTCTGCGCCTGTTCGATCAAGTCTTCCTGGAATCGTGAGTCGGTGATATTCAGCAGCCGCTCAATCACCTTGGCATCAGTCTGCCCACGCAAATCCGCGATCCCGTATTCGGTGATGACGATGTCCCGCAGGTGCCGGGGAATCGTGCAGTGGCCGTATTCCCAGACGATATTGGAGCTGACATCACCCCCCGATTCGCGCCAGCTGCGCAGGATCAGAATCGAGCGCGCGCCTTCCAGCGCATGGCCTTGGGCGACGAAGTTGTATTGCCCGCCGACACCGCTGAGCACCCGGCCGTCTTCCAACTGGTCGGCCACGCCCGCGCCCAACAGGGTCACGGTAAACGCGCTGTTGATAAACCGCGCATCCAGGCGCTGCAAGCGCTTGAGTTCTTCTTGGCCGTACAGCTCGTTGATGTAGCTGATGCGGGTCATGTTGAATTCCAGGCGCTTGCTCTGGGGCAAATCCCGCAGGCGCTCGTAGAAACTTTGCGGGCCGAGGAAGAAGCCGCCGTGCACCGAAATGCCGTCGGTCTGCGCCGCTTCGTCCAGGGTGCCGGCGTTGGCCCGCTCCTGGGTCGCCACGTCCGGGTACACCTTGCGCCGCACAATCCCGGCGTCGGCCAACACCAGCAGGCCGTTGACGAACATTTCGCTGCAACCGTACAGGCCACGGGCGAAGGGTGCGACGCCGCCTTCATGGCTGATCAGCGGCGCCCATTGGTACACATCCAGGTCGGTGAGCAACAGGCGATACGCCTCATTGTCCGCCTGACGCGCCAACAAGGCGGCGGTCAGCGCGTCGCCCATGGAGCCGATGCCGATCTGCAAGGTGCCACCGTCGCGCACCAGGGTGCTGGCGTGCAAACCGATGAAGTGGTCTTGGAAGCCCACTGGCATGTTCGGGGTGGAGAACAGCGTGGTGCTGTCCTTCTCGTCGATCAGGAAGTCGAATTCATCCATGCCCAGTTCAGCGTCGCCGGGCATGTATGGCAAATCGCTGTGAACCTGGCCCACCACCAGAATGGTCTCGCCGGCCTCGCGGCGCTTGGCGATCATCGGCAACAGGTCGAGGGTGATGTCGGGGTTGCAGCTCAGGCTCAGGCGGTCCGGGTGTTCGGCGCTGCTGGCTACCAGTTGCGCGACGAGGTTCAGGCCGGCGGCATTGATGTCGCGGGCGGCGTGGCTGTAGTTGCTGCTGACGTAATCCTGCTGGGCCGAGGCGCTGTGCAATAAACTGCCGGGCTGCATGAAAAACTGCTGCACATGAATGTTGGCCGGCAGATTGTCCTTGTGCAGGGCGGCGAGGAAATCCAGCTCGGGATAGTCACCGAAGACCCGTTCGATAAAGGGTTCGAGGAAGCGCTTCTGCAAACCATCGCCCAAGGTGGGCCGACCCAGGGCCAGGGCGGTGTAGAGGGTCAGCGCCCGGTCCGGCAGCTTGGCGATACGCCGGTACAGCGCGTTGACGAACAGGTTGGGTTTGCCCAGGCCCAAGGGCATGCCCATGTGAATATGCGCCGGCAGCCGTGCCAGTACGTCGTCGACCGCTTGCTCAATTGAACACAACTGCACCATCCGACTTCTCCCGAACATTCCATGAATTGGGGTTGGACCGAGCTTGCCGGGTCTTTGCTGCAAAGAACAGCCTCAAAAGGCAAATTTCAGGCACAAAAAAGCCGCTGGTCAGCGGCTTTTTTGGCGAAGATCGGTTTATTTAAGACCCGACATCTTCTCGATCGCACCTTTAAGCTCGTCATCCGAGCAGTCGGCACAGGTGCCTTTTGGCGGCATGGCGTTCAGGCCGGTGATGGCCTTCGCCAGCAGGCCGTCGAGGCCACCCTGGTGATCAGCGCGGTCTTTCCAGGCGGCGGTGTCGCCAATTTTCGGAGCGCCCAACAGGCCGGTACCGTGGCAAGCGTTGCAGTGCTTGGCGATTACGTCATCCGGCGATTTCGCGCCACCGCCGCCGCCCGCAGCCACTGCTACTTCCATCCCCTTGCACTCTTGGCCCTGGACGCACACCTGGCCGACAGGCTCCAGGCGTTTGGCAATTTCATCATTGGTCGCAGCTTGAGCGCTGACAGCCCATAGGGCCAGTACGGTTGCTGGTGCAGCCAGCATTTTCATAATTAGGTTCACGCGTTCACCCTCAATGGTGGCTATTCACGCCTGCGGCCACGGTTTCGCAGGCGGCGAAAGTATAACGGTTAGCCCGCCCCGCCGAAACAACCCTATTAACCAAGGGGAGATTCAGCAGGGCGGAATGCTGCTACGGGAGTCTCTGCGACATAGGCAGGACGCCTCTTTTCTTAAAAGTTCGCGGGTGTGGCTGCGCTGATTAGTCGCGCCGGCACTTCGAACGGATTACGAAAACGGTGCGGCTTGGTGCTTTCAAAGTAGTAGCTATCGCCGGCTTCGAGCACAAAAGTTTCAAGGCCGACTACCAGCTCCAGGCGGCCTTCCACCAGAATCCCGGTTTCCTCGCCCTCATGGGTGAGCATCTCTTCGCCGGTATCAGCACCGGGCGGGTAGATCTCGTTGAGGAACGCAATCGCCCGGCTCGGGTGCGCGCGGCCCACCAGTTTCATGGTGACGGCGCCGTCGGAGATATCGATCAGCTCATTGGCTTTATAGACGATCTGGGTCGGTTTTTCCTGGAGGATCTCCTCGGAAAAGAACTCCACCATCGACATGGGAATGCCGCCCAGCACCTTGCGCAAGGAGCTGATGGAGGGGCTGACACTGTTTTTTTCGATCATCGAAATGGTGCTGTTGGTGACGCCCGCGCGCTTGGCTAGCTCACGCTGGGAAAGACCTTTCAGTTTACGGATGGATTGCAGTCGTTCGCCGACGTCCAATGCAGGAGCCTCCTAGGATTCAGGCGTTGTTGTAATTGAGCGTTATCATGGCGACAGCGTTCAGTATTTACAACACTTTGGCCTAAATCCCGGGATCTGCCATTCGTGGGTGCCGCTCAAGCGCCGGAATAGAGCCGTGGCACCCGGCGCAGGTTGCAGAAGATCTGGTAGGGAATGGTGTCGGCGGCGGTGGCAACGTCACTGGCGAGGATATTTTTGCCCCACAATTCGACGGTGGAACCAAGCTCGGCCTGGGGCACGTCGGTCAGGTCAATACACAGCATGTCCATCGACACGCGGCCCAGCAACTGACTGCGCTGGCCGGCCACCAGCACCGGGGTCCCGGTGGGGGCGTGGCGCGGGTATCCGTCGGCATAACCCATGGCAACCACGCCGACGCGCATCGGTTTCGGCGTGATGAACCTGGCGCCGTAACCCACCGGCTCACCGGCCGGCAGTTCACGTACGCAGATGACTTTCGATTCGAGGGTCATCACCGGCTGCAAACGCGCGGCGATGGCCTGGTCTTCGCCAAATGGCGTGGCGCCGTAGAGCATGATGCCCGGGCGCACCCAGTCACTGGAAACGTTCGGCCAGCCCAGCACCGACGGCGAGTTGCGCAGGCTGACCTGAGCCGACAAGCCCTGGCGCGCTGCTTCAAACACCGCTACTTGCTCTTCGCTGCTGGTGCTGTCCAGCTCATCGGCACGGGCGAAGTGGCTCATCAGCACGATCTTCGCGACTTTGCCGCTGGCCAGCAGCCGCTGGTAAGCGTCGTGATAATCCTTGGGGTGCAAGCCGACACGGTGCATGCCCGAATCAAGCTTGAGCCAGACGGTCAGCGGCTTGCTGAGCTGCGCCTGCTCGATCGCGTCCAGTTGCCACAGCGAATGCACCACGCACCAGAAATCATGCTCGATGATCAGCGGCAGTTCGTCGGCTTCGAAAAAACCTTCGAGCAACAGCACCGGCCCGCGAATTCCGGCAGCCCGCAGTTCCAGCGCTTCCTCGATGCAGGCCACGGCAAAGCCGTCCGCCTCGGCTTCCAGCGCCTGGGCAACGCGCACGGCACCGTGGCCGTAGGCATCGGCCTTGATCACGGCGAGGGCCTTGGCCCCACCCGTGACTTCACGGGCCAGTTGGTAGTTGAGGCGCAGGGCTTGGAGGTCGATCAGGGCACGGGCAGGACGCATGGCGGCGGGCTTCTAGGCGGCAGTGAGAAGAAAAAACCGGCACCCACTGACTGCGCGGGCACCGGGAGAGGAGTTTTGCTTAAGGCAGAGCGGCCACAACCGACAGCTCCACCAGGATTTCCGGTTCGCAGAGTTTCGCTTCAACCGTGGCACGGGCCGGCGCGACGCCTTTTGGCAGCCACTTGTCCCATACCGCGTTCATCCCGGCGAAATCAGCGTCGATGTCTTTCAGGTAGATGGTCACCGACAGCAGCTTGGTCTTGTCGGTACCGGCCAGGTCCAGCAAACGCTCGATATTGACGAGGGTTTCGCGGGTCTGCTGTTCAATCCCGGCACTCATGTCGTCGCCGACCTGCCCTGCCAGATACACGGTACCGCTGTGAACAACGATCTGGCTCATGCGCTCATTGGTGAGCTGGCGCTGGATTGACATGTTTTGCGGACTCCTGGTGGTTGCCATAACGGGAAATATCGAGGCCTTCGGCACTGATTTGCGGGGTTTTCTTCGCCATCAAATCGGCCAGCAAACGACCAGAGCCACAGGCCATGGTCCAGCCGAGGGTGCCGTGACCGGTGTTCAGGAACAGGTTTTTGAACGGAGTAGCACCGACAATCGGCGTGCCGTCTGGCGTGGTCGGGCGCAGGCCGGTCCAGAAACTGGCCTGGCTCAAATCACCGCCCTGAGGATAAAGGTCGTTGACGATCATCTCCAGGGTTTCCCGCCGGCGAGGGTTCAGCGACAGGTCAAAACCGGCTATCTCAGCCATGCCACCAACGCGAATGCGGTTGTCGAAACGGGTGATCGCGACCTTGTAGGTCTCGTCGAGAATGGTCGAAGTCGGGGCCATCGCCGCGTTGGTGATCGGCACGGTCATCGAGTAACCCTTGAGCGGGTACACCGGCGCCTTGATCCCCAGTGGCTTGAGCAGTTTCGGCGAGTAGCTGCCGAGGGCCAGCACGTAGCGATCGGCGGTTTCCAGCTTGCCGTCGATCCATACGCCGTTGATCCGGTCACCGGCGTAGTCCAGGCGCTGGATATCTTGCTCGAAGCGGAATTCGACTCCCAGCTGCTTGCACATGTCGGCAAGGCGGGTGGTAAACATCTGGCAGTCGCCGGTCTGGTCGTTCGGCAGGCGCAGGGCACCGGCGAGGATATCCGTAACGCTGGCCAGGGCCGGCTCGACCCGGGCAATGCCGGCGCGGTCCAGCAGCTCGTAAGGCACACCAGACTCTTTCAACACGGCGATGTCCTTGGCGGCACCGTCCAGCTGGGCCTGGGTACGGAACAACTGCGTGGTCCCCAAGGTGCGGCCTTCGTAGGCAATGCCCGTCTCGGCGCGCAGCTCATCGATGCAGTCGCGGCTGTACTCAGACAGGCGCACCATGCGCTCCTTGTTCACCGCATAGCGGCTGGCGGTACAGTTGCGCAGCATCTGCGCCATCCACAGGTACTGATCAATATCGGCGGTGGCCTTGATCGCGAGGGGTGCGTGGCGCTCCAGCAGCCATTTGATGGCCTTGAGCGGCACACCTGGTGCAGCCCATGGCGAGGCGTAGCCCGGCGAGATCTGCCCGGCGTTGGCGAAACTGGTCTCCATGGCCACAGCCGGCTGACGGTCGACCACGACCACTTCAAAACCAGCTCGTGCCAAATAGTAGGCACTGGCCACGCCAATGACACCGCTACCCAAGACCAGAACGCGCATTTTTATTCCCTCATCACGGCTTGACCGCTGACGTTTGTTGTTCAGCACAAAGATGTGGGCAGTATAAAAAGCAATCACCAGTGCATTTCACTATATAACTGCCTATATTTGGCGACAATTCTCGGCAAAAACCCTTTTCACGGAGGAGCATCCCCTATGCGGACCAACACTCAGACCAAGCGGGAGCTGGACAAGATCGACCGTAACATCCTGCGCATCCTGCAGGCTGACGGGCGAATTTCGTTTACTGAGCTGGGGGAAAAGGTCGGCCTGTCGACCACACCGTGCACCGAGCGTGTCCGGCGCCTGGAGCGCGAAGGGATCATCATGGGCTACAACGCCCGGCTCAATCCGCAGCATTTGAAGGGCAGCCTGCTGGTGTTTGTCGAGATCAGCCTCGACTACAAGTCCGGCGACACCTTTGAAGAATTCCGACGCGCCGTGCTGAAACTGCCCCACGTGCTGGAGTGCCATCTGGTGTCAGGGGATTTCGACTACCTGGTGAAGGCGCGCATCTCCGAGATGGCGTCCTACCGCAAATTGCTCGGCGATATCCTGCTCAAGCTGCCCCACGTAAGGGAATCCAAGAGCTATATCGTGATGGAAGAGGTGAAGGAGAGTTTGAACCTGCCGATCCCGGACTGAGGGCTAGACCAGCACTTGCCGCGTGCTCGCCATGTACGCGTGAATCTGCTTTTCCACCCGTGGGTGGATCAACTCCACCGGGCGGCGGTCGTTGGGGCATGGCAAGGTCGGCGTGGTGCCGAACAGGCGGCAAATCAGCGGGCGTTCGTCATACACCGTGCAGCCGTTGGGGCCGAGGTGCACGCAGTTGAGTTCGTCCATCGCCGCTTCCTGCTCGGCAGCGGTCTTGCGCGGCAGGCGCGACATTTCCTCGGTGGACGTGGTTACCGGCCCACAGCAGTCGTGGCAACCCGGGACGCACTCGAACGAGGGAATCTGCCGGCGCAGCGCGTTGACTTTCTGACTGTTGCAACTCATCGACACAGGGACCGAACGGCGAATAGGCGTGGATTCTGCCCTAAAAGCCCCCGGTGAGACAGCTTCGCCCGACCGCTGTATCCTGCGTCAAATTTTCCAAACAGGGATGCTCCCCATGACCGCCAGCGCCCGGCACGCCAATTCCTACTACGCCGCCAGCAGTTTCCCGCAGCCTGATTATCCAGTGCTGACAGGTGAGATCGTGGCCGATGTGTGCGTGGTTGGCGGCGGCTTTTCGGGGCTTAACACCGCCCTGGAACTGGCTGAGCGTGGTTTCAGCGTGGTGTTGCTGGAAGCCCGCAAGATTGCCTGGGGCGCCAGCGGGCGCAATGGCGGGCAGCTGATTCGTGGTGTCGGCCATGGACTCGACCAGTTCACCAACGTCATCGGCGCCGAGGGCGTGCGCCAGATGAAACTGATGGGCCTGGAAGCCGTGGAAATCGTGCGCCAGCGGGTCGATCGTTCGCAGATCGCCTGCGACCTGACCTGGGGTTACTGCGACCTGGCCAACAAACCCCGCGACCTGGAACACCTGGCCGCCGACGCCGAAGAGCTGCAAGGCCTTGGCTATCGCCATGAAGTGCGCCTGCTGCAAGCGAGCGAGATGCGCAGTGTGATCGGCTCCAACCGCTATGTTGGCGGCATGATCGACATGGGCTCCGGCCACCTGCACCCGCTGAACTTGGCCCTCGGCGAGGCAGCAGCGGCACAGCAGTTGGGCGTCCAGTTGTTCGAGCATTCCGAGGCGGTGCGGATTGATTACGGCCCGGAGGTCAACGTTCACACCGCCCAGGGCAACGTGCGCGCCAAGACCCTGGTGCTGGGCTGCAATGCTTATTTGAACGGCCTTAACCCGCACCTGAGCGGCAAGGTGCTGCCCGCCGGCAGCTACATCATCGCCACCGAGCCGTTAAGCGAAGCCCAGGCGGCCGAGCTGCTGCCGCAGAACATGGCGGTGTGTGATCAGCGAGTGACAGTGGACTACTTCCGCTTGTCCGCCGACCGACGCTTGCTGTTCGGCGGTGCCTGCCATTATTCCGGACGCGACCCACAGGACATTGGCGCCTACATGCGCCCCAAGATGCTCCAGGTGTTCCCGCAGTTGGCCAACGTAAAAATCGACTACCAATGGGGCGGCATGATCGGCATCGGCGCCAACCGCCTGCCGCAGATTGGCCGGCTGGCCGACCAACCCAACGTGTATTTCGCCCAGGCCTATGCGGGTCACGGCCTCAATGCCACCCACCTGGCGGGCAAACTGCTGGGCGAAGCCATCAGCGGCCAGCAAAGCGGGCGTTTTGATCTGTTTGCCAAGGTGCCGCACATCACCTTCCCGGGCGGCAAGCATTTGCGCTCGCCGCTGCTGGCCCTGGGAATGCTCTGGCACCGGTTGAAAGAACTGGTCTGAATCAACCGCGCCAGAAGGGTTTCAAGCCTTCCTGGCGCGCCTGTTCGACACTCAGGCCCACGTCACGCAGTTGCTCCGGGGTCAGTTCCAGCAAGGTCTTGCGCGTGTGCATGCGGTGCCAGAACAACGCCCAGGAGCGGAGTGCCGGGGCCTTGTGACGCGCCGCCATACGCCGCTCCTGCCCGGCTTCCAGTTCCTGACTGTGTAACGCCAACCGCACATCGCTCAAACCGCTCATTTTCCTGCCCCTCATTTACGTATTGCCATGAGTACGTAGGATGAGCCGGCGCGCAAAACCATGACAGATTCAACAACCCAGTATTAAATCCATACAGATACTGCCTATAGGCGGCTGAATCCTGTATTTTCAGCCTATCTGTACTGGTAATCGGGAAGCATCGCCATGACCCTATACGTCAACCTCGCCGAACTGTTGGGCACGCGAATCGAGCAGGGCTTTTATCGCCCGGGCGATCGATTGCCGTCGGTGCGGGCCTTGAGCGTGGAGCACGGGGTGAGCCTGAGCACCGTACAGCAGGCCTACCGGATGCTGGAAGACAACGGCCTGGCGATGCCCAAACCCAAATCCGGCTACTTTGTACCGGTAGGCCGCGACTTACCGGCACTCCCGGCAGTAGGCCGCCCGGCCCAGCGCCCGGTGGAGATTTCCCAATGGGACCAAGTGCTGGAACTGATCCGCGCGGTGCCACGCAAAGACACCATACAGTTGGGCCGTGGCATGCCGGATGTATTGTCGCCGACCATGAAACCGCTGCTGCGCAGCCTCGCCCGGATCAGTCGGCGCCAGGACATGCCGGGACTGTATTACGACACCATCCACGGCAACCTGGAGCTGCGCGAACAGATCGCGCGCCTGATGCTCGATTCAGGCTGCCAACTGACGCCCCAGGACCTGGTGATCACCACCGGTTGCCATGAAGCGCTGTCCGCCAGTATCCACGCCATCTGCGAGCCGGGCGACATCGTTGCCGTCGACTCGCCAAGCTTCCACGGCGCCATGCAGACCCTCAAAGGCCTGGGCATGAAAGCCCTGGAAATCCCCACCGACCCGCTCACCGGTATCAGCCTGGATGCGCTGGAGCTGGCGCTGGAACAGTGGCCGATCAAAGTCATACAGCTGACCCCCAACTGCAATAACCCGCTGGGCTACATCATGCCGGAGTCGCGCAAACGCGCGCTGCTGACCCTGGCCCAGCGCTTTGACGTGGCGATCATCGAAGACGATGTGTATGGCGAACTGGCCTACAGCTACCCGCGCCCACGCACCATCAAGTCCTTCGACGAAGACGGCCGCGTCGTCCTGTGCAGCTCCTTCTCGAAGACCCTGGCGCCGGGCCTGCGGATCGGCTGGGTAGCACCCGGTCGGTACCTGGAGCGCGTGCTGCACATGAAATACATCAGCACCGGCTCCACCGCGACCCAGCCGCAGATTGCGATTGCCGAATTCCTGAAAGATGGTCATTTCGAACCGCATTTGCGGCGGATGCGTACGCAATACCAGCGTAATCGCGACCTGATGCTCGATTGGGTCAGCCGTTACTTCCCGGCTGGCACCCGCGCCAGCCGTCCACAGGGCAGTTTCATGCTGTGGGTGGAATTACCGGAAGGCTTCGACACCCTGAAGCTCAACCGGGTGTTGTTGGATGAAGGTGTACAGATTGCTGTGGGAAGTATCTTTTCCGCCTCCGGCAAGTACAGGAATTGCCTGCGCATGAACTACGCTGCCAAACCAACGCCGCAGATTGAAGAGGCCGTGCGCAAGGTCGGCGCAACGGCCATCAAGTTGCTGGCCGAAGCCGCGGACTGACCTTTCTCGGGAAATAGCCGTCATATGCCGACAACCGCCCTGATTCGGAACCCACGTCATTGATGACCCAACGGCTATTACCGTTTTTCCTGCTGGGCATGCTGACCCTGGGCGGCTGCGCCACCATCAACGCGCCACGCACGCCCAGCGAGGCGCTGCCGGCCAACGAGTCGTCCTTTGGCCGCTCGATCCAGGCCCAGGCCGCACCGTACAAAGGCCGCTCCGGATTCCGCCTGCTGCCCAACAGCAGCGAAGCCTTCATGGCCCGTGCCGAACTGATCCGCAACGCCCAGACCAGCCTCGACTTGCAGTACTACATCGTCCACGACGGCATCAGCACGCGGATGCTGGTGGATGAATTGCTCAAGGCTGCCGACCGTGGCGTGCGCGTGCGCATCCTGCTGGACGACACCACCAGCGACGGCCTGGACCAGATCATCGCCACCCTCGCCGCCCACCCGCAGATCCAGATTCGCCTGTTCAACCCGCTGCACCTGGGCCGCAGCACCGGCGTGACCCGGGCCATGGCGCGGCTGTTCGACCTGTCGCTGCAACATCGGCGCATGCACAACAAACTGTGGCTGGCGGACAACAGCATCGCCATCGTCGGCGGGCGCAACCTGGGGGATGAGTATTTCGACGCCGAACCCAACCTCAACTTTACCGATATCGACATGCTCAGCGTGGGGCCGGTGGCCGAGCAACTGGGCCACAGTTTCGATCAGTACTGGAACAGCGCCCTGAGCAAACCCATCGGTGACTTCGTCAGCAGCGCCACCAAAGGCGACCTGGCCAGCGCCCGCATACGCCTCGAGGAATCCCTCGCCGAATCGCGCCAGCAAAATCATGCGCTGTACAACCGCCTGCGCACTTACAAGACTCAGCCGCGCATGGACATCTGGCGCCGCGAGCTGATCTGGGCCTGGAACCAGGCGCTGTGGGATGCGCCGAGTAAGGTACTGGCCAAGGCCGATCCGGATCCGCGACTGCTCCTGACCACCCAATTGGCGCCGGAGCTGGAAGGTGTCAGCCATGAGCTGATGATGATTTCGGCTTACTTCGTGCCCGGGCAGCCCGGGCTGGTGTACCTGACCGGGCGCGCGGACGCCGGGGTATCGGTGAGTCTGCTGACCAACTCCCTGGAAGCCACCGACGTGCCGGCCGTGCACGGTGGTTATGCGCCCTATCGCAAGGCATTGCTGGAGCACGGGGTAAAGCTGTACGAATTGCGCCGCCAGCCGGGAGACGGAGGCGGCAGCGGCCCTCATCTGTTCCGCAAAGGCAGCTTCCATGGCTCGGATTCCAGCCTGCACAGCAAGGCGATCATCTTTGACCGGGAGAAATCCTTCATCGGCTCATTCAACTTCGACCCGCGCTCGGTGCTGTGGAACACCGAAGTCGGGGTACTGGTGGACAGCCCCGAGCTGGCGGAACACGTGCGCAACCTGGCACTGGAGGGCATGGCGCCCCCGTTGAGCTATCAGGCGGAACTGCAGGATGGCCAGGTGGTGTGGGTGACCGAAGACAACGGCCAACTGCACACCCTCACCCGTGAACCCGGCAGTTGGTGGCGCCGGTTCAATGCCTGGTTCGCTACCAGCGTCGGCCTGGAGCGCATGTTGTAGGAGCAAGCTTGCTCGCGAAAAACCCGAGAGCACCGCGTTCTTTCAGGCAGCAAACGTTATCGTTGACGACCATCGCGAGCAAGCTTGCTCCTACACGGGCTGTGTCGCGCCGAATGCACCTTGGCGAAGCAGCAGAATCACCAATCCCAGCGCTCCCGCCGCCATCAGCAGCGGCAGCGCATGCCCGCTGACCCACTGGCTGCCGGCACCGGCCACCAGTGGCCCGATCAGGCAGCCAATGCCCCACAGCTGCGCGATATGCGCATTAGCACGCACCAAAGCGTCGTCACGGTAGCGCTCGCCAATCAAGATCAGCGACAAGGTGAACAACCCGCCGGCGCTGGCCCCAAACAGCACCCACACCGGCCAGATCATCAGCGTATCGAGCAACAGCGGAATCGCCAGGCTCGTCGCCAGCAGCATCAGCGCGCAGCCGAGAAACAGCGTGCGCCGAGGCAGGTAGTCCGCCAGCGCACCAATCGGCAGTTGCAGCAACGCATCACCGACCACCACGGTGCTGACCATTGCCAAGGCAATCTCGGCGGTGAAGCCCTGTTGCAGGCAGTACACCGGCAACAGCGTAAGAATCATCGCCTCGAACGCGGCGAATAACGCCACCGCCCAGGCAATCGCCGGCAAGCCCTGGCAGAAGCGCAGCAAGTCGCCGAAGGTCACGCTGAAGGACTCGGCAGTCGGCGCACCGGAACGGCCCAGCAGGAGGATCGGCGAGAACGTCAGCAGACCAACGCCCACCCAGAAGCCAATGTCGTTATCCGTACCCAGCGCGCCCAGCAGCAACGGGCCTGACAGTTGGCTCAACGCATAGCTGCAGCCATACAGCGCCACCAGACGGCCACGCCAGTGCTCGATTACCAGTTGGTTGATCCAGCTTTCGCCGAGGATAAACACGATGGTCAGGATCACCCCGATCATCAGCCGCAGCACCAGCCACACCGGGTAGCTGGGCAATACCGCCAGCAAACCGATGGAAATCGCCCCGGCCCACAGGCACAGGCGCATCAGGTTCGCCGTGCCCAGGCGCGAAGCCAGGCCGCTGGAGACCTTGGCACCCAGCAGCACACCGAAGGCCGGCATCGCCGCCATGACGCCGATGGCGAAGCTGCCGTAGCCCCAGCTTTCAAGGCGCAGGGACACCAGCGGCATGCTCACGCCCAAGGCCAGGCCCACGCTCAAGACCGACGCCAACACGGCGAAATAGGTCGCCCAACGCATTTCCACGCTCCTGTGGATCATTATTTTTCAGGGCCGCAAACGAACTGTAGGAGCGAGCTTGCTCGCGAAAAACTTGAGAGCACCGCGCGCATCCAGAATGCCCGCGTCATCGTTCAAGTCCTTCGCGAGCAAGCTCGCTCCTACAGGGAGTCGCCGGGATGACTTACAACTTGATCCAGGTCGCCTTCAGCTCGGTGTACTTGTCGAACGCGTGCAGCGACTTGTCGCGGCCGTTACCCGACTGCTTGAAACCACCGAACGGTGCGGTCATGTCGCCGCCATCGTACTGGTTGACCCACACGCTACCGGCACGCAGTGCCTTGGCGGTCAGGTGTGCCTTGGAGATGTTCGACGTCCACACCGCAGCGGCCAGACCGTATTGGGTGTCGTTGGCGATCGCGATGGCTTCTTCCACGCTGTCGAAGGCAATCACCGACAGTACGGGCCCGAAGATTTCTTCCTGGGCGATCTTCATGGCGTTGGTCACTCCGTCGAAGATCGTTGGCTCGACATAGGTGCCACCGCTTTCCTGCAGCGTGCGCTTGCCGCCGGCCACCAGCTTGGCGCCATCGGCATGCCCGGCTTCGATGTACGACAGCACGGTGTTCATCTGCTGGGTATCCACCAGCGCGCCGACCGTGGTGGCCGGGTCCAGCGGGTTGCCCGGCTTCCAGGCCTTGAGGGCCTCGATCACCAGCGGCAGGAATTTATCCTTGATCGAACGCTCCACCAGCAGGCGCGAACCGGCGGTGCACACTTCGCCCTGGTTGAAGGCGATGGCGCCGGCGGCGGATTCGGCAGCGGCTTGCAGATCCGGAGCATCGGCGAACACAATGTTCGGGCTCTTGCCGCCAGCTTCCAGCCAGACGCGCTTCATGTTCGACTCACCGGAACGAATCAGCAGTTGCTTGGCGATCTTGGTCGAACCGGTGAACACCAGGGTGTCGACGTCCATGTGCAGCGCCAGGGCGTTACCCACGGTGTGTCCATAGCCCGGCAGCACGTTGAACACGCCTTTCGGGATACCGGCTTCAACCGCCAGCTCGGCGATGCGGATGGCGGTCAGCGGCGACTTTTCAGACGGCTTGAGGATCACCGAGTTACCGGTGGACAGCGCCGGCCCGAGTTTCCAGCAGGCCATCATCAGCGGGAAGTTCCACGGCACGATAGCCGCGACAACGCCCACTGGCTCGCGGGTCACCAGGCCCAGTTGGTCGTGGGGCGTGGCAGCGACTTCATCGTAGATCTTGTCGATGGCCTCACCGCTCCAGCTCAGGGCTTGCGCCGCTCCCGGGACGTCGATGTTCAGGGAGTCACTGATCGGTTTGCCCATGTCCAGGGTTTCAAGCAGTGCCAACTCCTCGGCGTTGGCCTTGAGCAAGCCGGCGAAACGGATCATGGTGGCTTTGCGCTTGGCCGGAGCCAGGCGTGACCAGGCACCGGAATTGAAGGTGGCGCGGGCGTTTTCAACAGCGCGCTGGGCGTCGGCGACGTCACAGCTGGCAACGGTGGCCAGCAGACGGCCATCGACCGGGCTGAGGCATTCGAACGTGTCGCCGGAAACCGCGGCGGTGTATTCGCCATTGATGTAGGCGCGGCCTTCGATCTTCAGATCCTTGGCGCGTTGTTCCCAGTCGGCACGGGTCAGGGTGGTCATGCGAGTGTCCTCCTCTTATTGAATACAAGGGCCGGGCGATGTACCCAGGCACCTTCGAAGAATGCTTGCCCGGCCAGCCAGCTGTTCGGCTCAAGGCAGCTGCCACCCTAAACCAGCGGCGATGGATGTTTCAATATATTTGACATAACGGCAGCAAACGCCCTTGCGATGTTCATTTTAATAAACATAGACTTTGAGCTCTCCAACCGCAGGCCAGACGGGACACGCCCATGAACATCCAGAATATCGTCGACTTCAGCCAGGCCAGGACCGAGCCTGACCGCTACCGTCCGGCTGCGGAGAAAATCCTCAAGGGTGACCCTGAGCAAACCGTCTACAACCATTACAACAGTCCATGCGGCCAGATGAGCGCCGGGGTCTGGGAAGGTGAAGTCGGGCAGTGGAAGGTCAACTACACCGAGCATGAATACTGCGAGATCGTGCAGGGCGTCTCTGTATTGCGCGACGCCGATGGCAACGCCAAGACCTTGCGCGCCGGTGACCGCTTCGTCATTCCGGCGGGTTTCAGCGGCACCTGGGAAGTGCTGGAACCGTGCCGCAAAATCTACGTGGTGTTCGAAGAAAAGGCCTGATCAATTCTTCAGGCACAAAAAAAAGCCCGCATCGTGAGATACGGGCTTTTTTTCACAAGAAAGAAAACCAATTACTTGATTTTGCCTTCTTTGTAGATCACGTGCTTGCGAACGCGCGGGTCGAACATTTTCTTTTCGAGCTTGTCCGGGGTAGTACGCTTGTTCTTGTCGGTAGTGTAGAAGTGACCAGTACCGGCGCTAGAGATCATTCGAATCAATTCACGCATGATTTAGCTCCTTAGATTTTGCCGTCGCGGCGCAGTTCGGCCAGCACGACAGTGATGCCACGCTTGTCGATAACACGCATGCCTTTGGCAGATACGCGCAGACGGACAAAACGTTTCTCTTCTTCAACCCAAAAGCGATGATGCTGCAGGTTTGGCAGGAAACGACGACGGGTTTTGTTGTTTGCGTGGGAAATGTTATTCCCAGTCACCGGACCCTTACCGGTAACTTGACAGACTCTCGACATGCCTCAGCCCTCTAAAACCACATGCCCAACCCGGCATGGGTTGGCCGCTTAATCTCTCAGTCATTTGGCGCCAGGCGCCGCGTTTCTTTAGGGTCTTACCGGCTACACCTACTAGCGAAGGAACCGGGCCCCTAGAAAAGAGCGCTGCTTTATACCAGAAAGACCCCAGTGCAACAACAGGCCGTGTGTTTTTACACGCGTAAATCCAGGCTATGGACGCCTGAACCGTTGCCAGGGTGGGCCGCTGATGCTAACCGCTCGTCGCACAGAATGATTTACAGCGCCCGCGCGCACTGCAAAGTGCTCGGCAAAACGACCTGAGGCGCCATCAAAACAGTATTTGAGGCAAAAGCCCAGGCAAAAATGGGCTAGTCATTTGTCAATCAGCCCACTACGGTAGGACTTTTCCAGACTGCACTCGCAGATGGGCCTTCGATCTGCAAAGGAAACTGAATATGCGCCTCGCTGCCCTACCGCTATTGCTAGCCCCTCTTTTTATTGCTGCACACGCCCAGGCGGCCACCACCTTGAGCGTCTGCACCGAAGCCAGCCCCGAAGGCTTCGACGTGGTCCAATACAACTCGCTGACCACCACCAACGCCTCGGCAGACGTATTGATGAACCGCCTGGTGGACTTCGACGCCACCAGCGGCAAGCTGGTCCCGAGCCTGGCAGACAGCTGGGACGTATCGCCGGACGGCCTGACCTACACCTTCAAGCTGCACCCGGACGTTAAATTCCATCGCACCGAATACTTCACTCCAAGCCGTACCCTGACCGCCGAAGACGTGCGCTTCAGCTTCGAGCGCATGCTCGACCCGGCCAACCCGTGGCACAAGATTGCCCAGAGTGGCTTCCCCCACGCCCAATCGCTGCAGCTGCCAACGCTGATCAAGAAGATCGACGCCCTCGATCCGCTGACCGTGCGCTTTACCCTGGACCACGCCGATTCGACCTTCCTCGCCGCATTGAGCATGGGCTTCGCCTCGATCTACCCGGCGGAATACGCCGACAAACTGCTCAAGGCCGGCACACCCGAAAAACTCAACAGCCAGCCTATCGGTACCGGGCCGTTCATTTTCGGGCGCTTCCAGAAGGATGCAACGATTCGCTACAAGGCCAACCCGGACTACTTCGCCGGCAAGCCTGCGGTGGATAACCTGATCTTTGCGATCACCCCGGACGCCAACGTGCGCCTGCAAAGGTTGCGTCGCGATGAGTGCCAGATCGCCCTGTCGCCCAAGCCCCTGGATATCGATGCTGCGCAGAAAGACGCCGACTTGAAGATCGAGAAAACAGCGGCCTTCATGACCGCGTTTGTCGCCATCAACAGCCAGCATCCGCCGCTGGACAAGCCGGAAGTTCGCCAGGCAATCAACCTGGCCTTCGACAAGGCCAGCTACCTCAAGGCGGTATTCGAAGGCACCGCCGAAGCCGCCAATGGCCCATACCCGCCCAATACCTGGAGCTACGCCAAGGACTTGCCGGGCTACCCGCAGGACATTGCCAAGGCCAAGCAGCTACTGGATCGTGCCGGGCTCAAGGATGGCTTCAAGACCACCATCTGGACCCGACCGTCGGGCAGCCTGCTGAACCCCAACCCAAGCCTCGGCGCACAACTGCTGCAAGCGGACCTGGCCAAGGTCGGCATCCAGGCTGAAATCCGCGTGATCGAATGGGGCGAACTGATCCGTCGCGCCAAGGCCGGCGAGCACGACCTGCTGTTCATGGGCTGGGCCGGCGATAACGGTGACCCGGATAACTTCCTGACGCCGCAGTTCTCCTGCGCGGCCGTAAAGTCCGGGACCAACTTCGCCCGCTATTGCGACCCTGCGCTGGACAAGCTGATCAGCGCCGGCAAGACCACCAGCGAACAAGGCGTGCGCAGCAAGCTGTACCAGCAGGCCCAGGCGCAGATCCAGCAACAGGCGTTGTGGCTGCCACTGGCGCACCCGACGGCGTTTGCGCTGACGCGCAAAAATGTCGAGGGGTATCAGGTGAGCCCGTTCGGGCGCCAGGATTACTCCAAGGTCAGCGTCAAGCCATAAGCCAGGCCCCCCTGTAGGAGCGAGCTTGCTCGCGAAGGTCGTCAACGATAACGCGGGAAACCTGACACCCAACGGTGTCCTCAGTTTTTTCGCGAGCAAGCTCACTCCTACAGAGCCTACATCCACCCAAATTCCGCCATCGACAGCGGATCACCCTCCCCCACAATGATGTGGTCCAGCACACGCACGTCCACCATCTCCAACGCCTTTTGCAGCACTCTGGTCAGTTTTCGATCAGCGATGCTGGGCTCGGCGCTGCCGGAAGGATGGTTGTGGCACAGGATCAGCGCCGCGGCGTTGTAGTCCAGGGCGCGCTTGACCACTTGCCGGGGATAAACCGTGGCGTTGTCGATGGTGCCTTGAAACAGCTTCTCGAAGCCCAGCACCCGATGCCTGGAGTCGAGAAACAGGCAGCCGAATATCTCGTGAGGCTCATGGCGCAGCAGCGCCTTGAGGTAGTCGCGCACGGCCTCCGGACTTTCCAGCACCGAATCGCTGCGCAAGCGCTCGGCCAAATGACGGCGGGCCATTTCCAGTACGGCTTGAAGCTGGGCGAACTTCGCCGGCCCCAGGCCCAGGTGCTGGCTGAACACCGTCTGCCGGGCCTCCATCAGCGCGCGCAGGCTGCCAAATTGCGCCAGCAGATGCCGCGCCAGGTCCACGGCACTCTTACCGGACACCCCGGTGCGCAGGAAAATCGCCAGCAATTCAGCGTCGGAAAGGTTCTCCGCGCCCAGTTCCAACAGCTTCTCCCGCGGACGCTCTGCCGCAGGCCAATCGCGAATACTCATGGCACCTCCGTGTGCATGTGCGCCGCTGTTGCATGGCGGACGCTGTGGTATCTTAGGCCATCTTTTTGCGTGCGATTTCACCTGGGGAGGGGGCATCGCAACGCCATCACTGAACTGGAAAGGCAAGCCAATGCAGCGTCTGTATCGGAAACGCATCGTTCTCGGCGTCGGCGGCGGCATTGCCGCCTACAAGAGCGCAGAGCTGGTTCGCAGGCTCCTCGACCAAGGCGCCGAAGTGCGCGTGGTGATGACCCGTGGCGGCAGTGAATTCATTACCCCACTGACCATGCAGGCACTGTCCGGTCACCCGGTTCACCTCGACCTGCTGGACCCCGCGGCCGAAGCCGCCATGGGCCACATCGAGCTGGCCAAGTGGGCCGACCTGGTGCTGATCGCCCCGGCCACCGCCGACCTGATCGCCCGCCTCGCCCAAGGCATTGCCGACGACCTGCTGACTACCCTGGTGCTGGCCACCGACGCCACCGTCGCGATCGCCCCGGCCATGAACCAGGCCATGTGGCGCGACCCCGCCACCCAGGCCAACACCCAACTCTTGCAAAGCCGCGGCCTCAAGGTCTTCGGGCCGGCCTCCGGCAGCCAGGCCTGCGGCGACGTGGGCATGGGCCGCATGCTCGAAGCCACCGACCTCGCCCAATGCGCCGCCGACTGCTTCCAGCACCTGGCCCTGACCGGCAAGCACGTGCTGATTACCGCCGGCCCGACCCAGGAAAACATCGACCCGGTGCGCTACATCACCAACCATAGCTCAGGAAAAATGGGCTTTGCCCTGGCTGAAGCGGCGGTCGAGGCAGGCGCCCGTGTGACGTTGATCACCGGCCCGGTGCATTTGCCGACCCCGGATCGTGTCACCCGAATCGACGTAGTCAGCGCCCGCGACATGCTGGCGGCCTGTGAAGCGGCGATTCCCTGCGACCTGTTTATCGCCTCGGCAGCGGTCGCGGACTACCGCCCCGAAGTAGTTGCACCGCAGAAACTCAAGAAAGACCCTACAAGCGGCGACGGCCTGCTCCTGCAAATGGTCCGTAACCCGGACATTCTGGCGACCATAGCCACCCGCGAGGACCGCCCGTTCAGCGTCGGCTTCGCTGCCGAAACCGAGCATTTGCTGGACTACGCCGCACGCAAATTGAAAGACAAGAACCTCGACCTGATTGTCGCCAACGATGTCGCCAACCCGAGCATCGGCTTCAACAGCGAGGAAAATGCCATCAGCGTGATCGACCGCGAGTTGCACGCTACCGTTTTCGCCCAGACCAGCAAGGGCAAGATTGCCCGCCAACTGATCTCTTTTATCGCCCTACGGCTGAACCAGGTTTAATTTCCATGCACGCTTTGCAAGCCAAGATCCTCGACCCCCGCATCGGCAACGAATTCCCGCTGCCGGCCTACGCCACTCCAGGCTCCGCCGGCCTCGACCTGCGCGCCATGCTCAAGCAGGACACCGTGCTTGAGCCGGGCCAGACCATTCTGATTCCGACCGGCCTGTCGATCTACGTGGGCGACCCTGGCCTCGCGGCGCTGATCCTGCCGCGCTCCGGCCTGGGTCACAAACACGGGATCGTCCTCGGTAACTTGGTAGGCCTGATCGATTCGGACTACCAGGGCGAATTGATGGTGTCCTGCTGGAACCGTGGCCAGACCGCGTTCAACATCGCCGTCGGCGAGCGCATTGCCCAACTTGTGCTTGTGCCGGTGGTGCAGGCGCACTTCGAACTGGTCGAAGAGTTCGACGAAACCCAGCGTGGTGCAGGCGGCTTCGGACATTCCGGCAGCCACTGACTAAGCTGAACTGACTTAGCCGGACAAGCCGGGTGCCTCACCCGGCCTGACGCCAACGCATGGCCTTTCAGGATGAAGAATGCGCGGAACTTATCAGCAAGATTTCCCCAGTGAAATCAGGACATTAGGCGGGCGAAAGAGCGGTGCTCCGGCGCCGATGGCACTTTTGCACCACGAACTCTATGCCAAAAACGCCGTCTTACCCTTCAGTTTGAGCCTGCCGGTCAGCACCCCTGAGGCCAGCCCCGCCCCTTTCAGATGGAGTTCCCCCCCGCAATGAGCAACGCAGCCCGAGTCGCCCCGACGTTTCCCGACAGCATTTTCCGCGCCTATGACATCCGTGGCGTGGTCCCCAAGACCCTGACCGCCGAAACCGCCTACTGGATCGGCCGTGCCATTGGCTCCCAGAGCCTGGCCCAAGGCGAGCCCAATGTTTCCGTTGGCCGTGATGGCCGCCTCTCCGGCCCCGAGCTGGTGGAGCAACTGATCCAGGGCCTGGCCGACAGCGGCTGCCATGTCAGCGACGTCGGCCTGGTGCCAACGCCTGCGCTGTACTACGCGGCCAACGTACTGGCCGGCAAGTCGGGCGTGATGCTCACCGGCAGCCACAACCCGTCGGACTACAACGGCTTCAAAATCGTCATCGCCGGCGATACCCTGGCCAACGAACAGATCCAGGCCCTGCACACCCGCCTGAAGACCAACGACCTGACCAGCGGCACCGGTAGCATTACCAAGGTTGAGATTCTCGATCGCTACTCGGACGAAATCACCCGCGACGTCAAACTCGCCCGCCGCCTGAAAGTGGTGGTGGACTGCGGCAACGGCGCGGCTGGCGTGATCGCCCCGCAACTGATCGAAGCCCTGAATTGCGAAGTGATCCCGCTGTTCTGCGAGGTCGACGGCAACTTCCCTAACCACCACCCGGACCCGGGCAAGCCTGAGAACCTGGTGGACCTGATCGCCAAGGTCAAGGAAACCGGCGCCGACCTCGGCCTGGCTTTCGACGGCGACGGCGACCGCGTCGGCGTAGTGACCAACACCGGCAATATCGTGTTCCCGGACCGCCTGCTGATGCTGTTTGCCCGCGACGTCGTGGCGCGCAACCCGGGCGCCGAGATCATCTTCGACGTCAAATGCACCCGCCGCCTGACGCCGCTGATCAAGGAATACGGTGGTCGTCCGCTAATGTGGAAGACCGGTCACTCGTTGATCAAAAAGAAAATGAAGGAAACCGGTGCGCTGTTGGCCGGTGAAATGAGCGGCCACGTGTTCTTCAAGGAGCGCTGGTTCGGTTTTGACGACGGCATTTACAGCGCCGCCCGTCTGCTGGAGATCCTCAGCAAGGAAAAATCCACCGCGGAAGACCTGTTTGAGACCTTCCCGAATGATATTTCTACGCCAGAGATCAATATCCATGTGACCGAAGAGAGCAAATTCAGCATCATTGACGCACTGCACGATGCGCAATGGGGCGAAGGCGCCAACCTGACCACCATTGACGGCGTGCGGGTCGATTACGCCAAAGGCTGGGGCCTGGTTCGCGCATCCAACACCACACCGGTGCTGGTGCTGCGTTTCGAGGCGGATTCCGAGGCTGAGTTGCAGCGCATCAAGGACGTGTTCCACGCCCAGTTGAAACGTGTTGCCCCTGATCTCCAATTACCGTTCTGATTTTTTGTACCGGAGCCCTGAATGACCCTCGAACGCGAAGCCGCCGCCAATACCGCCAAGGTCCTTTCCGAAGCGTTGCCTTACATTCGACGCTACGTCGGCAAGACGCTGGTGATCAAGTACGGCGGCAATGCCATGGAAAGCGACGAGCTGAAAACCGGCTTTGCCCGCGACATCGTGTTGATGAAAGCCGTCGGGATCAACCCGGTGGTGGTACACGGTGGCGGCCCGCAAATCGGTGACCTGCTCAAACGCCTGTCCATCGAGAGTCACTTCATCGACGGCATGCGTGTCACCGACGCCCAGACCATGGACGTGGTGGAGATGGTCCTGGGCGGCCAGGTGAACAAAGACATCGTCAACCTGATCAACCGCCATGGCGGCAGCGCCATCGGCCTGACCGGCAAGGACGCCGAGCTGATCCGGGCGAAGAAGCTCACCGTGACCCGCAAGACCCCGGAGATGACTCAGCCGGAAATCATCGACATCGGCCAGGTGGGCGAAGTGATCGGCATCAACACCGATCTGCTGAACCTGCTGGTGAAGGGCGATTTCATCCCGGTGATCGCGCCTATCGGCGTTGGCGCCAACGGTGAGTCCTACAACATCAACGCCGACCTGGTGGCCGGCAAGGTGGCCGAGGCGCTGAAGGCCGAGAAGCTGATGCTGCTCACCAACATCGCCGGCTTGATGGACAAGGAAGGCAAGGTATTGACCGGCCTGACGACCCAGCAAGTGGACGACCTGATCGCCGATGGCACCATCTACGGCGGCATGCTGCCGAAGATCCGCTGCGCACTGGAAGCGGTGCAAGGTGGTGTCGGCAGCTCGTTGATCCTGGATGGCCGGGTTCCGAATGCGATCCTGCTGGAAATCTTCACCGACACCGGTGTGGGTACGCTGATCAGCAATCGCAAGCGCCCCTAAGCGCTGGCAAACAAAAAGGCCCCGTTCAATTCGATTGAACGGGGCCTTTTTATTGGTCGGCGATTATTGAACGCCGAACTGCTCGCGGTAGGCCTTGACCGCTGGCAAGTGCTGCTTGAGCTGCGGGTCATCTTCCAGGAACTGCAACACCTGGTTCAGCGACACGATGCTCACCACCGGAATCGCGAAATCACGTTCCACTTCCTGGATCGCCGACAATTCACCGTTGCCGCGCTCCTGGCGGTTCAGCGCGATCAGCACACCGGCTGCCTTGGCGCCGTCCTGGGAAGCGATGATCTGCATCACTTCGCGAATCGCCGTACCGGCAGTGATCACGTCGTCGATGATCAGCACGTCGCCCTTGAGCGGCGCGCCCACCAGGCTACCGCCTTCGCCATGGGCCTTGGCTTCCTTGCGGTTGAAGCACCAAGGCAAATCCAGCCCGTGATGTTCAGCCAACGCCACGGCGGTCGCGGCGGCCAGGGGAATGCCCTTGTAGGCCGGGCCGAACAGCACGTCGAAGGAAATACCGCTTTCAACGATGGCGGCCGCATAGAAACGACCCAACTGCGCCAGGGCAGAACCCGAGTTGAAAAGGCCGGCATTGAAGAAGTAAGGGCTGGTGCGCCCGGACTTCAGGGTGAACTCACCGAAGCGCAATACGCCGCGATCGATGGCAAAACGAATGAAATCGCGTTGATACGCCTGCATGAAAAAAGCCTCAGATACCACGGATTTAGCTAATTAGGTAGACGGCGTGTATCATACACGCACGCGATTTTTGGGGCCATTTATGCGGATCATCAGTGTGAACGTCAATGGTATTCAGGCTGCAGTCGAGCGTGGTTTGCTCAGTTGGCTGCAAGCCCAGAATGCCGACGTCATCTGCCTGCAGGACACCCGCGCCTCCGCCTTTGAACTGGACGACCCAGCCTTCCAACTGGATGGCTACTTCCTTTATGCCTGTGATGCCGAAGTTCCCGCCCAAGGCGGCGTGGCTTTGTATTCGCGGTTGCAACCCAAGGCGGTCATCAGCGGCCTCGGCTTCGAGACAGCCGACCGCTACGGGCGCTACCTGCAAGCCGATTTCGATAAGGTCAGCATCGCGACCTTGCTGCTTCCATCAGGGCAGAATGGCGATGAAGACTTGAACCAGAAGTTCAAGCTAATGGACGACTTCGCCCGTTATCTGGATAAACAGCGGCGCAAACGTCGCGAGTACATTTACTGTGGCTCGCTGTACGTCGCGCAACAGAAGCTGGATATCAAGAACTGGCGCGACAGCCAGCAATCACCGGGCTTCCTCGCGCCGGAACGGGCCTGGATGGACGAGATTGTCGGCAACATGGGCTATGTCGATGCCCTGCGTGAAGTCAGCCGCGAAGGCGACCAGTACAGCTGGTGGCCGGATAACGAACAGGCCGAGATGCTCAACCTCGGCTGGCGTTTTGACTACCAGCTGCTGACGCCAGGCCTGCGACGCTTTGTGCGCAGCGCACGCCTGCCACGCCAGCCGCGCTTCTCGCAGCACGCGCCGCTGATCGTGGACTACGACTGGACCTTGACCATCTAAGGTCTTTCTCCAGGCACAAAAAAACCGACATCGCTGTCGGTTTTTTTGTGGGCGGTGGTTATTTGATCAACCGCAACGTCCACGGATAACGATAAGCCACACCCTTGTTGGCCTTGATGCCCCCAATGATCGTCATCACCACCGCGCCGATCACCAGGACGGTCATCAACACGAAGCCGATCACGATAAAGCCCAGCAGGAAGCAGACCGCCCAGGCTATGCCCACGGTGATCTGGAAATTCAGCGCTTCCTTGCCCTGATCATCAATGAACGGGTCCGTGTCCTTCTTCACCTGCCAGAGAATCAAAGGCCCCAGCAGGCTGCCGAACGGGAACATCAAGCCGAAAAACGCCGCGAAGTGACAGAGCATCGCCCACTGGCGAACTTCCTTGGACGGTGTCGGCAGCGGAAGTTGACTGTCACTCATGGCGTAGCTCCTTGGGGATGAATCAGTCGGCCAATGCGGAGTTCTGCAGTTCGAAGATCTCGGTCATGCCTTTCTGGGCCAATGCCAGCATGGCATTCAGGTCCGCCGGCTGGAATGGCGCGCCTTCGGCGGTACCCTGCACTTCGATGAAACCACCAGTGCTGGTCATCACCACGTTCAGGTCGGTCTCGGCAGCCGAATCTTCAAGATAGTCCAGATCCAGCACGGGCTCACCTTGATACATGCCTACCGATACAGCCGCGATCATCTGCTTGAGCGGATCGCCGCCTTTCAGGCCGCCACGCTTCTTGATGACTTTGAGCGCATCGACCAGGGCAACCATGGCGCCGGTGATGGATGCAGTGCGGGTGCCGCCGTCGGCCTGGATCACGTCGCAGTCGACGTACAGGGTCACGTCGCCCAGCTTGGACATGTCCAGCGCGGCGCGCAGGGAACGACCGATCAGGCGCTGGATTTCCAGGGTGCGGCCGCCTTGCTTGCCACGGCTGGCTTCACGCTGGTTACGCTCGCCGGTGGCGCGCGGCAGCATGCCGTATTCGGCGGTCAACCAACCCTGGCCCTGGCCCTTGAGGAAACGCGGCACGCCGTTTTCGACGCTGACGGTGCAGATAACCTTGGTATCGCCAAACTCGACCAGTACAGATCCCTCGGCGTGTTTGGTGTAGTTGCGGGTGATGCGGATCGAGCGGAGCTGATCGGCAGCGCGACCACTTGGACGTTTCATAGGGGATACCTGTACGGAGGACGAAAAACTGCCGAGCATTATAGAGCCGCCAGCCCTGATCGGCACTTCTAAAAAATCCTGTTACAAACCCGGGGCCCGAAGCCACTGTTTGGGGCCACCCGTCCCGTTGAGCTACAATCCTGCGCCTTCGCAGCCTGTCGGCTCCAATCTACCCATCAGCCCGCCTGTTTGCGGGACTGCATCGCGAGGTACCTCCATGGTGCACAGCATGACCGCCTTCGCCCGCGTCGAAAAAGCCGGCGTCCAAGGCACCCTGAGCTGGGAATTGCGCTCGGTCAACAGCCGCTACCTGGAGCCGCACCTGCGCCTGCCGGAATCGTTTCGCGACCTCGAAGGCGCGGTCCGTGAAGCACTGCGCCAGGGCATTTCCCGCGGCAAGCTGGAATGCACCCTGCGCTTCACCGAGGAAACCACCGGCAAGCCATTGCAGGTGGATCGCGAGCGCGCCGCCCAATTGGTCGCCGCCGCCGAAACCATCGCCAGCCTTATCAAACAGCCTGCCGCCATCAATCCGCTGGAAGTCCTGGCCTGGCCCGGCGTGCTGGTGGCCGACGCCACTGACCCACAGGCGCTGAACGCCGAGGCCCTGGCCCTGTTCAATCAAGGCTTGAAAGAACTCAAGGCCGGCCGCGGGCGCGAAGGTGCCGAACTGGCCCGCCTGATCAGCGACCGCCTGACCTCCATCGAAGAGGACGTGGTCACCCTGCGCGAACTGGTGCCGCAGATGCTTGCCACCCAGCGCCAGAAGGTCCTCGACCGCTTCGCCGACATGCAGGCCGAACTGGACCCGGTGCGCCTGGAGCAGGAAATGGTCCTGCTGGCACAAAAGAGCGACGTCGCCGAAGAGCTCGACCGCCTGAGCACCCACATCCTGGAAGTGCGCCGCGTGCTCAAGTCTGCCGGTGCCGCCGGTCGGCGCCTGGACTTCCTGATGCAGGAACTCAACCGCGAAGCCAATACACTGGGCTCCAAAGCCTTTGATCCGCGCAGCACCCAGGCTGCGGTCAACCTCAAAGTGTTGATCGAGCAAATGCGCGAACAAGTACAGAATATCGAGTAAGGCACCCTGACATGACCCACAGCACCGGCACCCTTTACATCATTTCTGCCCCATCGGGCGCGGGCAAAAGCAGCCTGGTCAAAGCCCTGACCGACGCTGACGAGCAGATCCGCATCTCGGTGTCCCACACCACCCGCGCCATGCGCCCGGGTGAAGTGAACGGCGTGCACTACCACTTCGTCGAGCGCACCGAGTTCGTCAAGATGATCGAGCACGGTGATTTCCTCGAGCGCGCCGAAGTCTTCGGCAACCTCTACGGCACCTCCCAAAGCCACCTGCAGCAGACCCTGGACGAAGGCCACGACCTGATCCTGGAAATCGACTGGCAGGGCGCCGAGCAAGTGCGCCAACTGATGCCCAAAGCCCGCTCGATCTTCATCCTGCCGCCGTCTTTGGAAGCGTTGCACCAGCGCCTGACCAATCGCGGCCAGGACAGCGACGAGATCATCGAAGGCCGCATGCGCGAAGCCGTCAGTGAAATGAGCCACTACGTCGACTACGACTACCTGATCATCAACGACGATTTCGCTCACGCACTGGACGATCTGAAGGCGATTTTCCGCGCCAATCAGCTCCAGCAAAAGCGTCAGCAGCAGCGTTTCGGCAAATTGTTGGCCGAACTGCTCGGCTGATTGGCTCTTCCCAAAACCGCTGCAAGGGCTTTACATTGGCACTTGTAGCGCGTTTGCGATGGCCTGCGAAAAATCAGCGCTTCCCTAAACGCTGGTGATTTTTTAAACTGTTCAGTCCGCTCGCCCAACCGGGCAGCGCGCATATTGCATTCGCTCCGAGGAATACCATGGCCCGCGTAACCGTTGAAGACTGCCTAGAACACGTGGATAACCGCTTTGAGCTGGTCATGCTCTCTACCAAGCGTGCCCGTCAACTGGCTACTGGCGGCAAAGAGCCTCTGGTCCAGTGGGAAAACGACAAGCCTACCGTTGTAGCCCTGCGTGAAATCGCTGAAGGCCTGATGAGCTACGAGTTTATCGCCAACGCCGAAATCGTTGAAGACGAACCGCTGTTTGCAGCGTTCGAGGACGAGTCCAACGAGGCCGTCTAAGCCTATGCCTGGTCGACGTAGCACGGCGCGGGGTCACAGCCAACGGCAGGAGTTAATACTTTGCCGAGCATAGACGCCCTCGCCGATCGCTTATCGACCTACCTCGGCCCAGACCAGGTCAACCTGGTCCGCCGAGCGTATTTCTACGCCGAACAAGCCCACGACGGCCAACGCCGCCGCAGTGGCGAGGCGTATGTCACGCATCCTCTTGCCGTGGCAAACATTCTTGCCGACATGCACATGGACCATCAGAGTTTGATGGCCGCGATGCTGCATGACGTGATCGAAGACACCGGCATTGCCAAGGAAGCGCTCAGCGCGCAATTTGGCGAAACCGTGGCCGAACTGGTCGACGGGGTCAGCAAACTGACCCAGATGAACTTCGAAACCAAGGCTGAAGCCCAGGCGGAAAACTTCCAGAAGATGGCCATGGCCATGGCCCGGGACATCCGCGTGATCCTGGTAAAGCTGGCCGACCGGCTGCACAACATGCGCACGCTGGAAGTGCTCTCCGGCGAAAAACGCCGGCGCATCGCCAAGGAAACCCTGGAAATCTACGCGCCCATCGCCAACCGGCTGGGCATGCACGCCATTCGTATCGAATTCGAAGACCTCGGCTTCAAAGCCATGCACCCGATGCGTTCCGCGCGCATTTATCAGGCGGTGAAACGCGCCCGGGGCAATCGCAAGGAAATCGTCAACAAGATCGAAGAATCCCTGAGCCATTGCCTGGCGATCGATGAGATCGAGGGCGAAGTCAGCGGCCGGCAGAAACACATCTACGGCATCTACAAGAAGATGCGCGGCAAGCGTCGGGCCTTCAACGAGATCATGGACGTGTACGCGTTCCGGATCATCGTCGACAAGGTCGATACCTGCTACCGCGTGCTGGGCGCTGTGCATAATTTGTACAAACCCCTGCCGGGGCGCTTCAAGGACTACATCGCAATTCCCAAGGCCAACGGCTATCAGTCGCTGCATACCACGCTGTTCGGTATGCACGGGGTGCCAATCGAGATCCAGATTCGCACCCGCGAAATGGAAGAGATGGCCAACAACGGCATCGCCGCCCATTGGCTGTACAAATCCAGCGGCGACGAGCAGCCGAAAGGTACGCATGCCCGCGCCCGCCAGTGGGTCAAGGGCGTGCTGGAAATGCAGCAACGTGCCGGCAACTCCCTGGAATTTATCGAGAGCGTGAAGATCGACCTGTTCCCGGACGAGGTCTACGTGTTCACGCCCAAAGGCCGGATCATGGAGCTGCCCAAAGGCTCCACCGCGGTCGACTTTGCCTACGCGGTGCACACCGACGTGGGTAACAGCTGCATAGCCTGTCGGATCAATCGTCGACTGGCCCCGCTGTCGGAACCGCTGCAAAGCGGCTCCACGGTGGAGATCGTCAGCGCACCGGGCGCACGCCCGAACCCGGCGTGGCTGAACTTTGTGGTCACCGGCAAGGCCCGCACCCATATCCGTCACGCCCTGAAACTGCAGCGCCGCTCCGAGTCCATCAGCCTGGGCGAACGCCTGCTGAACAAGGTGCTCAACGGCTTCGACAGCTCCCTGGACAAGATCCCGACCGAGCGCGTGCAGGCGATGCTCCACGAGTACCGCCAGGAACTGATCGAAGACTTGCTGGAAGACATCGGCTTGGGCAACCGCATGGCCTATGTGGTCGCCCGTCGCCTGCTGGGCGAAGGCGAACAGCTGCCAAGCCCCGAAGGCCCGCTGGCGATTCGCGGCACCGAAGGCCTGGTGCTCAGCTACGCCAAGTGCTGCACGCCGATCCCGGGTGACCCGATTGTCGGCCATTTGTCCGCCGGCAAAGGCATGGTGGTGCACCTGGACAACTGCCGCAATATCAGTGAAATCCGCCATAACCCCGAGAAATGCATCCAGCTTTCGTGGGCCAAGGATGTCACCGGCGAATTCAACGTCGAGCTGCGGGTCGAGCTGGAACACCAGCGCGGCCTGATCGCCCTGCTGGCCAGCAGCGTCAATGCGGCCGACGGCAATATCGAGAAAATCAGCATGGACGAACGCGATGGTCGCATCAGCGTGGTCCAACTGGTGGTCAGCGTGCACGACCGCGTGCACCTGGCCCGCGTGATCAAGAAACTGCGCGCCCTGACCGGGGTCATCCGCATCACCCGCATGCGCGCCTAGCCCATTCATTACAAGGAGTCATTCATGACCAAGACTGTTATCACCAGCGACAAGGCACCAGCAGCAATCGGTACTTACTCCCAGGCGATCAAGGCGGGCAATACCGTCTACATGTCCGGCCAGATTCCACTGGACCCAAAAACCATGGAGCTGGTTGAAGGCTTTGAAGCCCAGACCATCCAGGTCTTCGAAAACCTGAAGTCGGTTGCCGAAGCTGCAGGCGGTTCGTTCAAGGACATCGTCAAACTGAACATCTTCCTCACCGACCTGAGCCACTTCGCCAAGGTCAACGAGATCATGGGCAAGTACTTCGAACAGCCGTACCCAGCACGCGCCGCCATCGGCGTTGCCGCCCTGCCAAAGGGCGCGCAGGTTGAGATGGACGCCATTCTGGTCATCGAATAAAACATCCGGCGCAGCGCTTCCACGGGAAGGCTGCGCCGAATTGGTTTTTGGAAGGATTTCGTAATGCGCAAAGCGCTCGTTGCCTCTTCGTTGCTCGCCCTGTTGCTCGGCGGCTGCGCCAGCAATCCCGCCGACCTGGATGTGAGCGGCACCTGGATCAACCAGGCCGCCATCGACGCAGCAGCCAAGGGCGGCCCTTTGCGTGAAGCCCTGCAGAGCTACGGTCCGAACCTCGAATGGGAGGTGAACACCAAAGCGTCTCAGGCACGCTACTACAACGGTTTTGAAGTAGCTGAAGGCAAGTTGCTGGGTGAAAAATCCGGCGCCTGGAGCGTCGATTTCTACGGCAGCTCCGCCACTGAACTCAAGCGTAAAGGCAAACAACTGCTGCAAGGGGCCAATGACAACGAGCCCGAGCAGCTATTTGCCCGTGCCAAGGACCCAGCTCCCGAAGGCGCGCCGCTCGGTGCTAACTTCGAGCGCACCCTGTACGCAGCCTATATGGGCGGCACCTGGAAAATCAGCAGCGGTAATGGCGAAGGCGCGACCGTGCAGTTCCAGGCCAATGGCCAGGTAACCGGCTTGCCCGGCGCTGATCAGTACTCGCTGTGCCTGGCGGGCGATTGCGCCTCCATGAGTGGCGGCTACGACAGCATCTGGCTGCAACTGAACGGCCAGGGCAACCCGTGGATCTTTGCGCGCAAGGGCAAGCAACTGGAGATCTTCCAGGCGATCAACACCGCCCAGGCCGACGAAGTACCCTCGTTTACCCCCGGGCCGCGACAGTGGTTACTGGAAAAACAGTGATACAGAAACAGGCTCCTGCTTTCTGTAGGAGCTGGCTTGCTCGCGAAGGACGTCCACGGTAACGCTGGCATCCTGAATTAACGCGGGGTCTTTGCGTTTTTCGCGAGCAAGCTCGCTCCTACATCAGGCCCCATGTTTTTTACCGTCCAGGGATTGCCCCATGCGCACATTACTTGTCCTTAGCCTGATTCTGCTGGGCGGCTGCACCCATGCGCCGCAGCCAACCGACATCAGCGGACTATGGATCAACCAGGCAGCCATCGATTCGGCTGCCCAAGGCAGGCCCTTGCTGCGAGCCATTGATGCGCATGGCTTAAATCTGGAATGGAACATCGACACCCGCAGCAACAAGGCGCAAGTCAGCAATGCGTTCGAACTGGGCGAAGGGCAATTGCAGCAAACGGCGCCGGGTGTATGGACCGTCGACTACAACGGTCATGGCACCGATGAACTGCAATTGGATGGCAACCAACTGATTCAGCAGACCACAAAAAATTACGCAGCCCAACGCTTCACCCGCCCCGCCCAACCCGCCGCAGTGGACGCCCAGTGGGGTACGACGTTCAGACGTGCGTTGAACTCGGCCTATGTGGGTGGCCAGTGGAAAATCATTGAAGGCCAGGGCACCGGGAACATCGTAGTGTTCAACGCTGACGGCAGCGTATCCGGCCTGGCGCAAAACAACCGGTACGAGTTATGCCTGGGAGGCGATTGTGCTACTCAAGGGGCTGGCAATGACACCCTCTACCTGGGCAAGGGCGATGTGGGACACAGCTGGATTTTTGTCCGCTACGGCAAACAACTGGAGATTCTCCAGGCGATCAATCAGTCGCAACCGGATGAAATCCCACAGCTCACTCCAGGCCCACGCCAATGGCTGCTGGAAAAACAGTGACGCAAAAAAAGGAGCCCTTGGGCTCCTTTTTCTTTAGGTCGCGATCAACCTTCAAGAATCGCTGCGTACCCTTCGCGATAACTTGGGTATCGCGGCACCCAGCCCAACGCCTTCGCCCGGGCGTTACTGCACCGCTTGCTGCCGGCCCGTCGCACGCTGGCGTCTGCGGCCCATTCGGTTACGCCGAGGTACTCACGCAGCCAGTCCACCACCTCGGCCAATGGTGCGGGAGCATCGTCGACGCCGATGTAGCACTTGTCCAGTGCGCCACTCTGCTCCACATGAAGCAACAAAAACGCCAGCAGGCCTGCTGCATCGTCAACGTGAATCCGGTTGCCATATAAAGGTGGGTCAATCGTCACGCGATAGCCTTCACGCACCTGGGTCGACAACCGTTCACGGCCCGGCCCATAGATACCGGTAAGGCGCACGACACTGGCGGGAATCCCGCTATCCAACGCCACTTGCTCGGCTTCCAGCATCACTTGTCCGGAATAACCGCCCGCCTGGGTCGCGGAGCTTTCGTCGACCCACTCACCGTTCTGCTGCCCATACACACTGCTACTGGACACAAACAGCAAGTGCTTAGGTTCTTGGCCGTAGTCGTTCAACCATTCCAGCACATGCTGCAACCCTTGCACGTACGCGGAGCGATAGCCTGCTTCGTCGTGATCGGTGGCCGCCGCGCAATACACCAGGTAATCCACCCCGCCCACCGGCCAGGTGTCGGGGCAATCTTCTTTGAACAGGTCGCCGGCAATCCCGATCACGCCCTCGGGAAGGCGCGAGACATCCCGCCGCAGGCCATGAACCTCCCAGCCCTTGGCCAGCAATTGGGTGGCCAGACGGCTACCGACATCGCCGCAACCGGCAATCACCACAGAAGGCGCAGACATCACAAAACTCCATTCTTAAAGGTCAAGATTAGCCCCCACAGATGACCAGCGGCCAGCAAAACGACAAATAAAGTATCCGTATTGCTTCTGTTAACAAGAATTACTTGCAATAATAACCGCCCTTTTGTCCTCGACCCGATACGGTCTGGAAGGACACCCACTCATTCTTTCTCTCAGGTCCGGCCAGCATGACACGCAATAAATTCCCCGCTTCGCCAACCAAGCCTCACAGCCCATCCCGCGCCTGGCGTGCGATAGCTGCAGTGCTGTTCAGCGTTCTGCTGGCTCCGACCGCCGCGTTCGCCGATAACACCGCACCAGCCACCCCGCCTGCTGCCACTGCGCCAGCCCCCGAGCAAAATGCTCCTGCGCCAGCCGCCGCACCCGCTGCCACCGACCCGGCCCTGGCCGCCGAAGGCGCACCGGCTGACGATTCCGGCGTCGTGCTGGAAGAAGACAACAGCCTGGGCATGGCCCACGACCTGTCGCCCTGGGGCATGTACCAGAACGCTGACATCATCGTGAAGATCGTGATGATCGGCCTGGCCATCGCCTCGATCATCACCTGGACCATCTGGATCGCCAAGGGCTTCGAGCTGCTGGGCGCCAAGCGTCGCCTGCGCACTGAAATCGTCCACCTGAAAAAAGCCACCACCCTTAAAGAAGCCAGCGAAAGCGCGGCGAAGAAGGGTACCCTGGCACACCTGCTGGTTCACGACGCACTCGAAGAGATGCGCCTGTCCGCCAACACACGTGAAAAAGAAGGCATCAAGGAACGCGTCAGCTTCCGTCTTGAGCGCCTGGTTGCCGCCTGCGGTCGCAACATGAGCAACGGCACCGGCGTGCTGGCCACCATCGGTTCCACCGCGCCCTTCGTCGGCCTGTTCGGTACCGTGTGGGGCATCATGAACAGCTTCATCGGCATCGCCAAAACCCAGACCACCAACCTCGCCGTCGTGGCTCCCGGCATCGCCGAAGCCCTGCTGGCAACGGCACTGGGCCTGGTTGCCGCGATTCCTGCGGTAGTCATCTACAACGTCTTCGCCCGTTCGATCGCCGGCTACAAGGCCCAGGTATCAGACGCTTCGGCAGAAGTCCTGTTGCTGGTCAGCCGTGACCTCGATCACCTGCCTACCGAGCGCAGCTCGCAACCGCATATGGTGAAAGTGGGGTAATCGGCCATGGGCCTGCATTTGAATCAAGGCGACGACGAGCTCGTCGAGAACCACGAAATCAACGTCACGCCGTTTATCGACGTGATGCTGGTGCTGCTGATCATCTTCATGGTGGCCGCACCACTGGCCACTGTGGACATCAAGGTCGACCTGCCCGCCTCCAGCGCGAAACCTGCGCCGCGGCCGGAGAAACCGATATTCCTCAGCGTCAAGGCGGACCAACGTCTGTTCCTGGGCGAAGAAGAAGTCAAATCCGAAACCCTGGGCGCGGTGCTCGACGCCAAGACCCAGGGCAAGAAAGACACGACGATCTTCTTCCAGGCCGACAAGGGCGTGGACTACGGCGACCTGATGAGCGTGATGGATGCCCTGCGGGCAGCCGGCTACCTCAAGGTAGGCCTGGTCGGACTTGAGACGGCAGCCAAGAAATGATCACGACGCGCCACAAACTGACGCGTTATGGCACCAGCCTCGCCGTCGTGCTGGGCGTCCACGCCGTCGCGATCATCATCGCGCTCCAGTGGTCGGCGCCACATATGGTCCAGCTGCCTCCGGCGGCCATGGTCATCGACCTGGCACCGATGCCGGCGCCTCCACCTCCGGCCCCGCCGAAGGTGGTAACGCCGCCGCAACCGCCCGCGCCGGTGGAAGAGCTGCCATTGCCGAAACTGGCCGAGGCACCGAAGCCGACGATCCAGGTGCCGAAGCCGGTCAAGCCCAAGCCAAAACCGCAGCCGCCAAAACCTGTGGAGAAGAAGCCCGATCCGCCCAAGGAGAAACCTTCCGAGGAGCCACCGAGCGAAACTCCGCAGAACAACGCGCCTACGGAGAAGTCCGCTCAGCCACAACCGGGCCCTTCACCGCAGCAGATCGCGGCCAAGGCCACCTGGGAAAGTACCCTGCTGGGCCACCTGCAGAAGTACAAGAAGTACCCGCCGGGCGCCCAGGCGCGTGGCAAAGAAGGTCTGAACCGCCTGCGTTTCGTGGTAGATGCCGATGGCAACGTACTGTCCTATGAACTGGTGGGCCGCTCTGGCAACGCCGATCTGGACCGCGCCACCCTCGACATGATTCGTCGCGCCCAGCCGCTGCCCAAGCCGCCGGCCGACATGTTGAAAGGCGGCAGCATCGAGATCGTTGCGCCGTTCGTTTACAACATCGAAAAACGTCGCCGGTAATCCTCTCCGTGGGCACTCTCGGGTGCCCACGGCTGCTACGTCTCCCTGCCTATCGCCGCAAGCTGAACCCCAGTTGAACAGGCCTCAACCTAACTTTATCTTCACTTGTAACATTTAAAGACAAAGCCAATCATCCGCGAATCGTTCTCATTAGCGGACATTCGGCATGCCCAACCTTGCCCGGCTGGCTCTTCTCCTACTGGCTTTTCCCGTCGCAGCGCAAGCGGATCAGTTGGTCACCCTGGTCATTCAAAACCACACCTTCAGCCCCTCGACGTTCGAGGTGCCGGCCGGGGAACGCTTTCGTATTCAACTCACCAGCCATGACGAAAGCGTCGATGAGTTCGAAAGCTATGACATGAAATTCGAAAAAATCATCGTCCCCGGCAACACCGTTACGGTGTTCGCCGGCCCGCTGCATCCCGGCACCTACACCTTCTTCGATGACTACCACCCGGACCAGGCCAAAGGCACGGTCACTGCGGTCGCGGCCAAGGAGTAAGCCATGCTGGCCTGTCTGTTGATCGTGTTTCGAGAAGTACTGGAAGCCGGGATCGTGGTGGGGATTGTGATGGCCGCCACCCAAGGCCTGGCCAGACGCGGGCTGTTCATTGGTGGTGGAATCGCGGCCGGCGTACTCGGTGCCGGCGTCCTCGCGCTCTTTACCGGCGCAATCACCCAGGCGCTGCAAGGCTTCGGCCAAGAAATTTTCAACGCGGCCATTCTGGTGGTCGCCGTGGTGATGCTGGGCTGGCACAACCTGTGGATGGCCAGCCACGGTCGCGAGCTGGCGACCCAACTACGCAGCGCCGGCAATGCCGTACTCAACGGCGAAAAATCACTCTGGGCCCTGGCCGTAGTGATTACCGTCGCCGTACTGCGCGAAGGCTCGGAAATCGTGCTGTTCCTTTACGGCATCGCCGCGTCGAGCCAGGCAGACCCGCTCTCGATGCTGACCGGCGGCGTGCTCGGCATCGCTGCCGGGGCCGCGTTGTCCTGGCTGATGTACCGCGGCCTGGTCGCCATCAGCCTCAAGCGCCTGTTCTCGATTACCGGCTGGATGATCGCCTTGCTCGCCGCCGGCATGGCCGGCCGGGCCGCCGCGATCCTTGCCGGTATCGACCTGATTCCCGCCTGGGGCTACCAGCTCTGGGACACCTCCTGGCTGGTCTCCGATGGCAGCCTCACAGGCCGGGCACTGACCGCGCTGGTGGGCTACACCGACCGGCCACTGGGCGTCCAGTTGGTTGCCTGGTCCGTCACCCTCGCGCTCCTGGTGCTGGGTAACCGCTTACTGCATTCACGCGCGACACAATCACCTTAACCGCCCCAGGAGCCCCACCATGAAACCTCTGCGCAATCCCTTGGCCGCCGCACTGCTGCTTGTCAGCGCCGTGGCCGCTTCCTCCCTCGCCCAGGCCCGCGAATACCCGATCGGCGGGCCAGTCCAGATCAACGATATGGAGATCGCCTCTTCCTATCTGGTGGGCATCGAAATGGCGCCCATGCCGCCGGGCATGGTGATGAGCAAGGACTCGGTGCACCTTGAAACGGACGTGCACGCCACCGCCGACAACAAGTACGGCCTGTCCAACGGTGAGTGGGTGCCCTACCTGACCATCAGCTACTCGCTGGTCAAGCAAGGTTCGCCCGACTACAAGGAAATCGGTACGTTGCTGCCGATGGTGGCCAAAGACGGCGCTCACTACGCGAACAACGTGAAGATGGACGGCCCCGGCACCTACACCGTGGTATTGCGCTATGAAAGCCCGCAAATCAAAGGTTTCTTCCACCATGTGGACAAGGAAACCGGCGTGCCTGACTGGTGGGCTCCCTTCACCGAAACCTTCACCTTCAAGTACCCGCAGAAGTGAAATACCGGGCCGTGATACTCGATTAACCAGTGTCGTGGCCCCTACGCTGTCTGATAACGTGCGTCTATCGATTGCAGCCGGTATGCTTGGCCCGCAACCTCATGGACGCCCGCTATGACTCTTACAGAATTACGCTACATCGTTACCCTCGCCCAAGAGCAGCACTTCGGCCACGCGGCCGAGCGTTGCCACGTCAGCCAGCCGACGCTGTCGGTGGGTGTGAAGAAGCTTGAAGACGAACTCGGTGTGCTGATTTTCGAGCGCAGCAAAAGCGCCGTGCGCCTCACGCCCGTCGGCGAAGGCATCGTCGCCCAGGCCCAGAAGGTTCTGGAACAGGCCCAAAGCATTCGCGAGTTGGCCCAGGCTGGCAAGAACCAGCTGACCGCCCCGCTGAAAGTCGGCGCCATCTACACCGTCGGCCCGTACCTGTTCCCCCACTTGATTCCGCAACTGCACCGCGTCGCTCCGCAGATGCCGCTGTATATCGAAGAAAACTTCACCCACGTGCTGCGCGACAAACTGCGTAACGGCGAACTGGACGCGATCATCATCGCCCTGCCGTTCAACGAGGCAGACGTGCTGACCCTGCCGCTCTACGATGAGCCGTTCTACGTGCTGATGCCGGCGTCCCACCCGTGGACGCAAAAAGAAACCATCGACGCCGCCCTGCTCAACGACAAGAGCCTGCTGTTGTTGGGCGAAGGCCATTGCTTCCGCGACCAGGTGCTGGAAGCCTGCCCGACCCTGACCAAGGGCAATGACGGCGCCAAGCACACCACCGTGGAATCCAGCTCCCTGGAAACCATTCGCCATATGGTTGCTTCCGGCCTGGGTATTTCGATCCTGCCGCTGTCGGCGGTGGACAGCCATCACTACGCCCCCGGCGTGATCGCGGTGCGCCCACTGACGCCGCCGGTGCCGTTCCGTACCGTGGCGATCGCTTGGCGCGCCAGCTTTCCGCGACCGAAAGCGATTGAAATCCTCGCCGACTCGATCCGCCTGTGTTCGGTGGCCAAGCCGCCTGCTGCGAGCTAAGTAACGGTATGACTGAGCTGTCGCAGGTGTCGGTGACGGCACTCAAGGGTGTCGGGGAGGCCATGGCCGAGAAATTGGCCAAGGTCGGCCTGGAAAATCTCCAGGACGTGTTGTTCCACCTGCCCCTGCGTTACCAGGACCGCACCCGCGTGGTGCCCATCGGCCAACTGCGCCCGGGGCAGGACGCGGTGGTTGAAGGCACCGTCAGCGGCGCTGATGTGGTGATGGGCAAGCGCCGCAGCTTGGTCGTGCGCCTGCAAGACGGCACTGGCGGCCTGAGCCTGCGCTTCTACCATTTCAGCAACGCCCAGAAGGAAGGCCTCAAGCGTGGCACCCGCGTGCGTTGCTACGGTGAAGCCCGGCCCGGCGCTTCGGGGCTGGAAATCTACCACCCGGAATACCGCGCCATTACCGGCGACGAACCGCCGCCAGTGGACACTACCCTCACACCGATCTACCCGCTCACCGAAGGCCTGACCCAACAGCGCCTACGCCAGTTGTGCATGCAAACCCTGACGATGCTCGGGCCAAAAAGCCTGCCCGACTGGCTGCCCCAGGAACTGGCGCGCGACTATCAACTCGCACCGCTGGATGATGCGATTCGCTACCTGCATCACCCGCCTGCCGACGCCGATGTCGACGAGCTGGCCCTCGGTCATCACTGGGCCCAGCATCGCCTGGCGTTCGAAGAACTGCTGACCCACCAACTGTCCCAGCAACGCCTGCGCGAGAGCATGCGTTCCCTGCGCGCGCCGGCGATGCCCAAGGCCACACGTCTTCCGGCTCAATATCTGGCCAACCTGGGGTTTGCGCCGACGGGCGCCCAGCAACGGGTCGGCAATGAAATCGCCTACGACCTGAGCCAGAAAGAACCCATGCTGCGGCTGATCCAGGGCGACGTAGGCGCGGGTAAAACCGTGGTCGCCGCCCTCGCCGCGTTGCAGGCCCTCGAAGCCGGTTATCAGGTTGCACTGATGGCGCCCACCGAGATTCTTGCCGAACAGCACTTCATCACCTTCAAGCGCTGGCTCGAACCACTGGGCCTGGAAGTCGCGTGGCTGGCCGGCAAGCTTAAGGGCAAGAACCGCGTATCGGCTCTGGAACAAATCGCCGCCGGCGCCCCGATGGTGGTGGGCACCCACGCGCTGTTCCAGGACGAAGTGAAGTTCAAGAACCTCGCGCTGGTGATCATCGACGAACAGCACCGCTTCGGCGTGCAGCAGCGCCTGGCCCTGCGCCAGAAAGGCGTGGGCGGTCGCATGAGCCCGCACCAGTTGATCATGACCGCCACACCGATACCGCGCACCCTGGCCATGAGCGCCTACGCTGACCTCGACACGTCGATCCTCGACGAACTGCCGCCGGGCCGAACGCCGGTCAACACGGTGCTGGTCACCGACACTCGCCGGGTCGAAGTGATCGAACGGGTGCGCGGTGCCTGTGCCGAAGGCCGTCAGGCGTATTGGGTGTGCACGCTGATCGAAGAGTCCGAAGAACTGACCTGCCAGGCTGCCGAAACCACCTATGAAGACCTCACCAGCGCCTTGGGCGAACTCAAGGTCGGGCTGATCCACGGCCGCATGAAGCCGGTGGAAAAGGCCGCGGTGATGGCCGAGTTCAAGGCCGGCAATTTGCAATTGCTGGTGGCGACCACCGTCATCGAAGTCGGCGTCGACGTGCCCAACGCCAGCCTGATGATCATCGAGAACCCCGAGCGCCTTGGCCTGGCCCAACTGCACCAATTACGTGGCCGCGTCGGCCGGGGCAGCGCTGCCAGCCATTGTGTGCTGCTGTACCACCCGCCACTGTCGCAGGTGGGCCGCCAGCGCCTGGGCATCATGCGTGAGACCAACGACGGTTTCGTGATCGCCGAAAAAGACCTCGAACTGCGCGGCCCCGGCGAAATGCTCGGCACCCGCCAGACCGGCCTGCTGCAATTCAAGGTCGCCGACCTGATGCGCGACGCCGACCTGTTGCCCGCCGTGCGCGATGCCGCCCAGGCGTTGATCGAGCGCTGGCCGGAGCATGTCAGCCCGTTACTGGATCGCTGGCTCAGGCATGGGCAGCAATACGGCCAAGTGTGACGCTGACCCACCGTAGGAGCGAGCTTGCTCGCGAGAAACCTGAGCGCGCCGCGTTGAATCAGGATGCCCGCATCATCGTTAACGACCTTCGCGAGCAAGCTCGCGCCTACACAGGCCTGCAATAGCCGACAGTGTCACAAACCGCACTTAGACGACCCTCACTTGTATCAAGCTGGTTATACTCCAATGACTGTAGGAAATTGGATTCAGGCCATGTCAGAAGTTGCCCTCGCCACAGCCCCGCCGACCGCACCCTCGGTGATTCGGACGCTGCTTGCAAAGCTCGCCATCAGCTACACGGAAGTTGCCGAACGCCCTGGCCTGAACCCGGCACAAAAGGTTCAGGCAGTGTTGCTCGATGATGCCGTGGGTGCACTCATGGTGCTGTTTCCACAGAGTCAGCTGCTGGACCTCAATCGCCTGGCCGAGCTTACCGGCCGCCGCCTCACGGCCGTGTCGCCGGAGCGCCTCGAGCGCATGCTCGGCAAACACAGCCTGAGCCTGCTGCCTGGCCTGCCACCGCTCACCAGCTCGCCGTGCCTGTACGAAGAAAGCCTGTTGCGTGAGCCAACCGTGCTGGTGCACTCGGGCGAGGCCGGGCTGCTGCTGGAGATTTCCAGCGATGCCTTCAAGAGCATGCTGACCAAGGCCAGCGCCGCGCATTTCGGCGAGCCGCTGAGCAGCATCCGGCCGAACCTGGATCGCCCCAACGACGACCGCGAGGAAATCACCCAGGCAATGCAGGCGTTCACTGCCCGCCGTATCCAGCAGCGCCTGGAAGCGACCATCGAGATTCCACCGCTGGCCGACACGGCGCAGAAGATCATCAAGCTGCGGGTCGACCCCAACGCCACCATCGACGACATCACCGGCGTGGTGGAAACCGACCCGGCCCTGGCCGCCCAAGTGGTGAGCTGGGCCGCATCGCCCTACTACGCCTCGCCGGGCAAGATCCGTTCGGTGGAAGACGCCATCGTGCGCGTGCTGGGCTTTGACCTGGTGATCAACCTCGCGCTGGGCCTGGCCCTGGGCAAGACCTTGAGCCTGCCCAAGGACCACCCGCAACAGGCCACGCCGTACTGGCACCAGTCGATCTACACCGCCGCGGTGATCGAAGGCCTGACCCGCGCCATGCCCCGCGCCCAGCGCCCGGAAGCCGGCCTGACCTACCTGGCCGGCCTGCTGCACAACTTCGGCTACCTGTTGCTGGCCCACGTCTTCCCACCGCATTTCTCGCTGATCTGCCGGCACCTGGAGGTCAACCCGCACCTGTGCCACAGCTACATCGAACAGCACCTGCTGGGTATCAGCCGCGAGCAGATTGGTGCGTGGTTGATGCGTTACTGGGACATGCCGGACGAACTGTCCACGGCCCTGCGCTTCCAGCACGACCCGACCTACGACGGGCAATATGCGGAATACCCGAACCTGGTGTGCCTGGCCGTGCGTTTGTTGCGCAGCCGGGGGATCGGCTCCGGGCCGCATGAAGACATCCCGGACGAACTGCTTGAGCGCCTGGGGCTGACCCGGGACAAGGCAGAGGATGTGGTGGCTAAAGTGCTGGATGCGGAAACGTTGCTGCGCGAACTGGCGTCGCAGTTCAGCCAAGGCTAAAACCTCAGCAGATCAATGTGGCGAGGGAGCTTGCTCCCGCTGGGCTGCGAAGCGGCCCCGGCTTTTTTGGGAGTGCTGCGCACTCCAGCGGGAGCAAGCTCCCTCGCCACAACAAGCATTTTCACCGCATAAGTTGTGGTGCAGCCATCAAGCCTTCGGCTTTTTCTTCGGCTTCAAATACTTGGTCAACCCCTGGAACCAGATCACCAGCGCCGGGTTGCCCTTGATCTGGATCGACTTGTCCTGAATCCCCGTCATGAACGCCAGTTGCTTGTTCTTCGCCTGCATCGTGGCGAAGCCGTAGGCGGCGTCCTTGAAGGCAATAGCAAACGCAGGCGCGGGATGAACACCCGAACGGCTGGTGATGCGCTGGTCTTTGACGATGAAGTGACGAGCAACCTTGCCGTCGAGGGTCTGCAGCTGGAACGCCAGGTCCTTGTCACCCAACTGCTGCTGGAACGCAGGGTTGGTGCGGCTGGCTTTGCCCATCAACAGGCCAAGCATCCAGAGAAGAAAACGAAATTTCATGCACACGGCCTCAGTGTAATTATTGGGTGGCCGCAGCAGTTTAACGATTTGCGCAAATAACGCTACCGATCTCCCGTTTTAGCAGGAGATCGGCTGGCGTTTACCGCTTATAGCAACAACTTTGCTTAGACGTTAGGGCAAGGAACCGGTGCCCAATCCGCCAGGTTTGGATCGCGGCAAGTGCCTTCGATCTGCGCTTTACCGGCGCTGGCAACCTGCTTGCTTTCAGCTTGCTTGGTCTGGGCGGTCTGGATGGTTTTTTCGGTCGCTACGGCTTCTTTCGGCACGGTTGGCAGCACCGGCTTCTTCGCGACTTTTACCGGCTTCTTGCCTTTGGCTGGCGTCACCACCGGCGTGGTATCGGCAGTCGCAACAGTGACGACGTCGGCACGTTGTACGCCCACTTGTTGCAGATCCTGCTCGTACGCCTGGGTGTAGTTGTTCAGGTCTTCGCTGGCCTTGCCGTTTACCGCGACGATCAGGTCGTTGGACTCTTTCAGGCCCGAGACGATTTCTGCCAGGCGCTTGCGGCCTTCGGTGTCGTTAACGGTCTTGGCCTTGCGGTCAGCCACCAGCTTGGTGAATGCGCTCTGATAGCACTGCTGGGACGCCTTGGCATACGCGGTGCTGCGATCAATGTCGGAAGCGCGCTTGTTGACGTCAGTGGCGTAGGAGGCGATGCGCTGGTTGTCATCGGTGATCTGCTTCTGGCGCTCGGTGTAGTAACCCGCTGCACCACCGGCCAGGGCGCCGCCCGCTGCGCCGATCGCGGCGTTGCGGCCACGCTTGTCGGAGTCGCCGGTCAGGGCGCCCAGCAAAGCACCACCGGCCGCACCGATTGCAGCGCCGGTGACTACCGACTTGGTCAGGTCCGAATCGGTAGCGCGCAGGTGCTGCACCGGCTCGTAGCAGTTCGGGTAGTACTCGACCTTGGTGGTCGAGGAGACCTTGTTGGTCGGCGACGTTGCGCAACCAGTCAGCACGGTGCTGAAACCAGCTGCGATCAACAGCAGATGACGCTTGGAAACCGCCTTACGGGAAAAAATCATCGTTGTGTTCTCTTTTAAGTTTGACTTGCCCAGCACGGCCCACCGCCGCCTGAGTCCTTTCCAAGCTCGCCATACAACCAACGGTCAAGACCGCTGACCGCTCGCTGCGAGCAATTCCTTCAAAATCGTCGCCGGGTCGGCCCGCTGTTGCTTGCGGTAGTTGCCTACATGGCGAACGAATAACGTCGCGCGCGTCACCAGGCTCTTGCCCAGTACCGGCTTGCGATCCAACTCTTCCTTGATCCGTTGAAACTGCGCCTGGATCACGGCATCGGTGTAGCGCGTGCCGGTGGCCAGGTTGTCGATATAGATCGCGACCGCGCCATCCAGCGCGCTGCGCCCATTGGTGATGGCCGTGGCGAACAGCTGCGCGCTGGCTTCATCCTTGGCGTCGATGGCCTGCTGGCGGCTCTTCTGCAAATTGATCAGGCGGATGTTGTAGTTGTTGATGGTCTCGGCCACCAGGGCTGCAGACTGAATCAGGTTACCGGCCGCTTCTTCGCGCTGCTGGGCGATCAGCGAGACGTTGCGCTTGAGCTCTTCGTTGACCAACCCAAGTTCGGCTTGCAGGCGCGGGTCGACGCTCGCGGCGATGATGCTGTCCAGGCGCTTGGTCGGGTCCTGGGCGTCGTCGATGGCGTCGGTCAGCGAGGCCAGGCGGCCTTCTTTCTGCCACTGGGCGAACAGTTCCTTGTAGCGCGAGCGCGGTGCCGACAAGGCGCCAATCGCTACGCGAAAGCCGGTGGTCTCGTTGCTTTGTTCGGTGCCGTCGGCGGCGAACAACGGGTACTCGCGGCGCATGCCGGTGAACAGCGTGCCCTCGCCTTCCAGGTAGTTGCCGCCCTTGACCACGAACCCGCCATAGGCGCCCTGACGACGCCCGGCGTGCACCAGTTGAAAGGATTCCTGGACCATTTCCGCCGCGTTGCCGATCACATCGAACATGCCGATCGGGTTGGGCAACTTGGTGCCGATGGGCATCAAGCGTGCGGCCTGGCCGGTGCCACCGGCGACCTGATTGAACACCGCATAATCGGCGAGGGGGCCGTCGCTTTCGCTGCCCTCGGTGCGCCGTGGGAACAGCCGGCCTTCCAGGTCCTGACGGCTGACTGCCTGGCCGCCGCGTGCGGCAAACTCCCACTCCACCTCGGTAGGCAGGCGCACAAAACCGAGGCCGCCGTCATCCGCCGAAGCACCGCGACCACTCACCGGCAGCAGCTCGCGGTGATACTTCATCAGCCACGCGCTGTACACCGCCGAGAAGCGTTCCGCCTCAAAGCGCGACAGCTTGACCTTGGGCAGGCGCGCCGCCATGCCGGTGGGTACGTCACAGGCCGGGGCCGGCTCGCCACTGGCCAGGGACTGCGCCTGGGACATGACCTGCGCGTATTGCCGTGCGGTGACTTCGTACTTGCCGATGAAGTACAGCATCGGCTTGAGCGGGGTCTTGGCGTCGGTCTTGGGCATCAGCGGCGCGATGACCTTGTTCCAGTCCTTGGGCAGGTCCTTGAGGGTGAACTGGCCATTGATAAAGTCCCGGCGATAACCGGAAATGAACGACTGCTGGTAGCCCGCCTCGCCCTCGCTGAACGGGTAGCCGAGGCTGATCTCGCGGTCATCCAGGGTGCCTTGGGCCAGCACATAGGCGTAGCGGAACACCATGTTGCCTTCGCAGGGCAGCGGCAGGCTGACGTCGTCCGGCAACGGCTTGGGGTTGTCCAGCTTGTCGCTCGCCTCATCGGCCCAGGCCACGCAGGACAGGGTCAGCGCCACGGCGGCGCCCAGTAACTTATACATCTCTGATTCCTTCAGAAGCCTGGATCCGCGCCACACGCCAACCGCCACAGGCCGCCGCCACGGCGCTGACGCCAAGGACAGCGGCCAAGGCCAGGCCGTAGTGACGCGCCAGCAGGTGACTGGCGTACTCGCCCGGCACCTGCACGAATAATTGGTTCAGGCCGGACTGCGCCAGGCCATACAACACGCCACTCAATACAGCGGAAAACCCGGCGCTGTAGAGCGCCTGCAACACCACGAACAGCAACAGCCCGGCGGTGGAAAACCCCAACAGCCGCAACACCGACAACTCCCGACGCTTGCGTTCTACCGCTGCCAGCGCTCCGGCAAAGATCGCGGCAAACGCGCCCGCCAACGCCAGCCCGGCGATGATCCAGAACACGATCGACAGGTTGCGGCTCAACGACTGCACCTGGGCGATGGTCTGGGCCTGGGTCGACACCAGCAGATTCTGCCCGACGAAATACACCCGCAGCGGTTCCACATCCACCAGGCGCCGCGCATACAAGCGGAACGCCGGGTATACCCGCTGCTCGCTGACGCCCACCGCATCGCCGTCCCAGCCAAACGCCGGCACCGCGCGGCCATCGCGATAATCTTCCGCCGCTTCCAGCAAGCCCAAGGGCGCAAACAGTCCATCCCGGGCGAAGGCTTCCAGCGGCAATACCTGCAGCACTTGAACCCGAGTGCGCTGCGACTCGACCCGCCCCGCCACCTGGCGACCAAAAACCGCCTCCAGCCAATCCCCGGCCTTTGCCCCGAGCTTCTCGGCGGCGGTGTGGCTCAGCACGATTTGATCCAGGCCCTTGGGCATCGGCATACCGGCCAGCAATGGATCATTGTCGGCGGTCGGCAGCATCTCTACCGTCACGGCGCCCAACTGCGCCGTCGCCGCAATTTGCCGAGTGCGTGGCAAGGCAAACGCCACGTCGCCGCGCTGGCGGAGCTGCTCGACAAACTCACTGCTGAATCGACCACCGCCCAACGGAATAATTTCCCGGGTGGCCGGGTCGTTTTCCAAACGTTCGGTCAAACTGCTAACCAGTCCATATTTCAGGCCGAATAACACCAACAGCGGTGCGATCACCGCCACCAGCGCGAGCACCGAACACACCGACAGCCACGCGTCGTTGCGGTAATCCTGCCAGGCCAGGGAAGCCACCAGTGCGATACGCATCAGCAGGCCTCCCCGAGGGTCGCGGTGACGCCGCCGTCGGTGTCGCGACGGCAACTGATGCGCCGCACCTGCAAGCCACTGGCCCGGGCCAGGGGTTCATCATGGGTAGCGATCACGCAGCACGCGCCGTTATTCCGGGCCTGGGCCAACAGTGCCTGCATCACCCGCTCGGCGTTCAACGGGTCAAGCGCAGCGGTGGGCTCATCCGCCAGCAACAGCTGCGGACCGTGAGCCAGTGCCCTCGCACAGCTGACCCGCTGACGCTGGCCGACGGACAACGCCGCCGGTTTCTTATCCAGTTGATCAGTGATCTCCAACTGCTCGGCCAGCCGCGCCACACTGCTGTCATCCTTTAACCCCAGCAGTTGCCGCGACAGCGCAATGTTGCCGCGCACATCGAGAAAACCCAGCAGGCCGCCGGTTTGCAGCACATAACCCAGGTGCCGACTGCGCAGGTCCGCCAGCGCGCTTTGCTGGTCGCCGCGCCAGAGCCCGGCGATGTCGACGCGGTTGAAATCGAACTGCCCGACATGATCCGGCGCCAACACCAACGCCAGCAAATCCAGCAAGGTGCTCTTGCCACAGCCGCTCGGCCCAACCACCGCCAACTGTTCACCCGCACGCAGTTGCAGGCCCGGAATCACCAGGCTATAGCGCTGGGCACCAACGCCCCGGCTCTTGTGCACTGCGCTCAAGTTCAGCATTACGGCAGCGTCGACAGCGGCACGCGGTACAACGCATCACCCGGCTCGGCATCGCCGAAACGGACCCAGTTCGCCACGTCGTTGTGGAAGGTCTCGTAGAGGCGGATCTTCGAATCCAGCTCGTCGATAAAGTCTTCCTGCTCGGCCACGCTCAACGACAGCCACAAGTCCTGGGTCATGTTCAGCGACTTGCTGCGGTACGGCAGGCCTTCGAGGTATTCGCCAAGAATGCCGCCGTCCGCCAGGTTGCCGCCTTTTTTCAAGGCCTGTGGATCGCGGCTCATGTAGGCCGAGGCGCTGGCGATTTCCTGGAAGAAATCCTTCGGTGAGGTCTGGGTTTTACGCGCCGCGTCGACGATCAGTTTCAGTGACTGCTGCAAGTCGTTGAGCTGCAATTTGGTCAACATCACGCACACCTGGAAGGCCGGCAGTGCGGTGTTGGTCAGGTCGCGGTCGGCGGTCCAGGCACTCACCAGTTGCGGCGCCTGGCTCGCGGTTTTGCGGCCGAGAAAATCCATGTGCATCGCATAACCGACGGCGGCGGATTTGTCCGCCAGGGTCGGCGCGGTGCTGAGCAGCGGCACCGGCTGCGGCGTGTTGCTGCGCACCTGATGCACCAGGTTGGCGAACACCGTACCGATCTCGTCGACACGCTCGCCGAACTTGCGCACATCGCCACCGGGCACCGGCGTGTACAGGTCGCCGATCTGCGGGTTGGCGTCGGCGGTGAGTGTGCGGTACTGGGTTTCGGCGCCGCTGTGGGTTTTCTTGCCGGCGTCGGTGCGCAGGTGCAGGGCGTAGATCTTGATCTGCTTGCCCAATGCAGCCTGACGTACTTCGGCTTCGTTCATCTGGGTGGTGGCGAACGGGTCGTTCTTGCGCAACGCACCGGCGTCGGTCACCAGCAGGATCAGGCGCCCGCCGTAGCCGGACCAGTCCATGCCCTCCACCGCCTGCATCACACCGGCGAACGCGTCTTCGTTGAACGAGTGGCTGGACACAGTGGACGCCTTCACCTGCCGCGCCATGTCGAGGAAGCGTTGCGGGTCGCGGCCCTGGTCGAGGCTGATCAGGGTCTTGGCCACGTATTCCAGGCCCGGGGTTTTCTTGATGCTGTTGCGAAAACCCACCAGGCCGAAGCTCACGCTGTCCAACTCACCACGTTCGGCAATACGGGTTTGCAGTTCGTGGACCACGTCGCGGACCTGATCGATATACGGCTGCATGGACACAGTGGTGTCGACCACCAGCACCACGGCCGTACGGAAGGCATCGGCGTTGGCGTCGATCACCGGGGTTCGGCCGACGGCCTTGGCAATGGTGTTCGGTGTGCTACCGGGGTCGATGGAGGCGACGTTGAGCAACTGCACCGGCTGGCCGTTTTCGTCGAAGCTCTCTTTGGAGTCGAAGATCGGCAGCAGGTAGAACTGGTTCTGCGGGACGGCGCTGGCGGTGGGTTCCAGGGCCAGCACTTGTTGGTTGTCCTCGCTGTTTTTCTGCACCTTGAGCAGCAGGTTTTTCGCCGCCGCCGGATCAGCCAGCAGCTTTTCCACTTCTGCGGATTGGCGCAGGAACATCACCGGCGCCCGGCCCGATCGCTCGGTGAACTTGAGCACCAGGCTCTGCTTCCAGTCGCTGACTTGCGCCGCCGGCAACCAGCCGTCGCTGCGCCCGTCGGTGGCAGCGCCAACCCGCAGCCACAGGCTGCCGTCGACGTCCTTGCGCTGGTAGACGTAGAGCACCGAAAACGCCGGCAAACCCTCGCCTGCCGTGCCGCCCGCGTCACTCGACAATTTCGCGCCGGGCTTGCTCAGTACTCGCTGGAACAGGGTTTTCTTGCCTGCCATCAGCAACGGCCGTTGGCCGCCATCGGCCTGCGCCGTAACCGGTTGCGCGGCAGGCGGCGTGGCAGGCGGCGTGACGGCCTTGACCGCGTCGGCAACCGGCGGCGCGGCGGGTGCGTCATCTTTCAACCACCAGTAACTCGCGCCACCAATCGCCAGCGCGACCGCTACGGCAACCGCTGCCAACGCCATCATCGGCCCACGGTTCTGTTCGGACACGGCGGAGTGTTGCGTCGGTGTTACCACCGGCTGGCGCACGGGTTGTGGCTGCGGCTTTTCAGTCGGAATTTCGATTGATACCGGCGTCAGTCCGGCCAGGTCATTCGTGCCCGAAAGCGGAATCGGCAGAGGCCGAATCAACGTCGCCTCGACCTGCTCTTCCTTCGGCAACTGATCCAACGCCCGCAACAACGCCGCCGCATCCGGGAAACGTTCCGCCGGGTCTTTGGCCAGCAGCTTGCGCAGTACCTCCTGATAACGCCCGTGATGCACCGGTAATTCCGGCAGCGGTTCAGTCAGGTGCGCCAGCGCAGTGGAAAGCGCATCGGTACCGTTATAAGGCAGCTTGCCCACCAGAATTTCGTAGAGCACCACGCCCAACGCATACAGGTCGGCGCGGCCATCAATCTCCTGGCCCCGCGCCTGCTCCGGGCTCATGTAGCTCGGCGTGCCAACGGCAAATCCGGCCTGGGTGAACTGCGTGCGGTCATCCAGGGATTTGGCGATACCAAAGTCCGACAACACCGCCGTGCCATCCGCGCGGAACAGAATGTTCGCCGGCTTCACGTCACGGTGGACCAACCCCTGGGCGTGGGCATAGCCCAGCGCCGACGCGATCTGGCGGATATACGTCAGCCCCTGCTCCGGCGTCAGGCCAGCGGCGATGCGCTCCTTGAGCGTGCCATTGGGCAGGTATTCCATGGCCATGTAATACAGCTCACCGACATTGCCGATGTCATGGATGGTCACGGTATGCGGGTGGGACAGGCGCGCCAGGGTCTTGCCTTCGCGCAGGAAGCGTTCGCAGAAGCTCGGGTCGGCCGCCAGCGCCGCCGCCATGATCTTCAACGCCACCTTGCGCTCCAGGGACCGCTGGGTCGCCAGGTACACGCTGGCCATGGCGCCAACGCCAATTTCGCCTTCGATGTCGTAGCCGGGAATGACGATGTTCATGTCGACACCTTCACAACGATGGCGGTGATGTTGTCCGGCGCGCCGCGATTGAGCCCCAGGTGCACCAGGCTGCGGACGATTTCGTCGGGCTCGGCATGGCTCAACACTTCGCGAATCTCGTGGTCCTCGACGGTCTTGTTCAAGCCGTCGCTGCACAGCAGGTAACTGTCGCCGGGGGCGATCAACAGGTCGACAGACGACAACGCCAACTGCGCTTCCACGCCAATCGCACGGGTGACGATATTCGCCCGTGGATGCACCCGGGCGTCGGCTTCGCTGAGCAGGCCGCTGTCCTGCAAATCCTGTACGTAACTGTGGTCGCGGGAAATGCCTTCCAGCACGCCGTCCCGCAGGCGATACAAGCGGCTGTCGCCGGCCCACAAGCACACACCGCGCAAGCCTCGGGTGGCGAGCAACACCACGGTGCTGCCCATCATGCTCACGCCACGGTGGGCGGTTTCTTCGCGCACCGCGCCGTTGACCCGCAACAGGTCGCTGCGCAACGCCGCGGTGTATTCCTCAAGGGAACGGCCGACGGGAATGCTGCGCAGGCTGTCGACGATCAGGCTGCTGACGTAGTCCCCTGCCGCATGCCCGCCCATGCCGTCGGCCACCACCCACAGGCCGTTTTCCAGCAGATCGAGGCAGGCGTCTTCATTGACTTGGCGAACCATGCCGACATGGCTTTTGCTGGCGGATTTGAACGTGGACCGCATCTACACAACACCTTCTTGGCCAAGCAAAAATTGCGCAAAATCGTCGGCGGCAGGCAGGCCCTGACACCGCAATAAACCGGGGGAAATCTGTTGCGAACCACGGCCCCACCACAGGCTCGCGCCTTCGCAGGCCTGTTCGGCAAGCGCAGTCATCCGCGCTTGCGGGTCTGTGGCAGCGACGCGTTGCAGGCCGGCAAAGCGGCTACCCAAGGTGCGTGGTTGGCAGGCTGGAGCGCCGAGGGATTCGATCCCGTCGCTGAAACCTTCGAAGGTGGCGCCGGCATCCAGCGTGCTGAGCAGCAGTTCTTCCACCTGTTCAAACCAAGCGTCCGGGCCGCTGACGACGGAGGCTGGGTCGCTGTCGTGATCCAACAACGCAGCCACGGTCAGCGGGAAATAGCGCCCTACCCGGTCGATGCTTGGCATCACCACGCCCACCGCCGCGTCCGGCCCGCACACACCGGGTGCCAACACGAAGCGCCACAACGGGCTGACCAGGTAAGCGTTCAACCAGTCAGCCCCAAGGCGGGTCTGGCTGGCGAGTAATCCGGACGCCAGCCAACTGTCCCAAGGGCCGATAAAGCTCTGCGGCAGCGCGCGGCTGACAAAGTCGCCGCGGCTGGCCAACTTGCCGTAGAAACCCAGCGTGGTCATAGCCGCTCCGGCAGGCTGAAGCCGTTAAGCACGCGGCTCTTGAACGGGTTGAAGGCGCTGTTGGCCCGCAACTCGTAGGAGATGCTCGCACCGTCGACCCGCAGGCGGAGGTTGAAACGGTCCGGCGAATTGCCAGCGGTCAGGTCGGACTGTTCCAGCAACCGGAACCACGCCCACGGGCCATCCAGCGTCACACCGGAGCGCCGACTGGCCGACGGCGGCATGATGGAGATGCGCACCACGCCAATGCTGCCGGGGTTCGGCCACTGCATCGCGACCGGGCGGCTCGGGCCGTGGTCGTAGCTCAGTTGCTGGCCGTCCAGGTCCAACAGGAACTGGGTGATGGTCGCGTCCATCGCCACCGGCTTGAGTTCAAAGCGCACGATCGGCTGAGTGCCACCGGCGCGGAAAAACGCGTCACGAATGGTTGCCGCGCGCTGGAAGGTTTGCAGCACGCCCGGCGCGATGCCGAGCTTCTGCGCCGCGCCCGGCTGCCAGCGCCAGGTTTGCGTGGAGGTGTCGACGTAAGGTTGCAGGTACTTGCGGAAGTAGTTGTCCATCACCCCGCCCACCCCAAAGAACTGCCCGAAGTCATCCAGGGTCGCGTCCCGCGCACTGCCAGGCGACATCGGATAACGCCCGGCCAGGGACTGGCGATACACGTTCACCACTTCACTGACCCACGCCGCATTCAACTGGTTACGCACCCCGCCCATCATGCTGTTGGTGGTGGAGTTGACCACTGACTTGACCATGCCCTGCACCAGCGGCGGCTGGCGTTCGGCATTCAGGCTGACCCGCGTGGCCGCAGCCGCTGCCTGGTTTTTCGCTTCGCCGAGCAACGCATCGCCGCTGGCGCCGACCATGGCGCTGACCTGCACATACAACGCATTCATGTCCGACAGCAGGCCATCAATGGCCGCCGGTTCGCCTTCGTTCTTGCTGACGATGCTGTTGAGTTCGGCGAAGTGCGCGGTCACCGGATCTTCACTGGCCGCTGGTGCATTCGCGGTTGGTTGGTCCTGGCCAAGCAGGCTGCCGAGACGTTCCTTGAGTTTGTCCACGCCACCTTCCACCGGCGCGCCCTTGGCGGCCAGCAGGCGTTCTTCCGCTTGCAAGTCGGTCTCCTTGGAGACCGCCACCAGCAGCTTCTTCAGCGGCGAGGTCGGCCCGGAAATCACCCGCAAAACGTCGGCCGCCTGGGCCACGCTGGTGATCGGCACAAAGTCGATGTCAGCCAGCAAGGCGTCCCACTGGCGTTGATAGTCCTGGAAGTACAGGCGACGCACGTCGGCCGCGAGGCTGACCACGTTCTGTTGATCGGCCGGCTCGCGGCCCAGCACCCATTGCTCTTCAGCGAGGGTGCCGGTCTGGTTCAGGCTGGTCAGCAGGAAGCCCTGGCGATAACCCTTGGCGGTGAAGAAGCCGCTCAACGGCTCGCCCAACGGCTTGCCACTTTTGCGACTGAACACCAGCGCGGCGTCGCGGCCCGCCGCTTCGTTGATGCGAAAGTCCGGCACGCCTTCCGGCAGTTTCTGGCGCTTGATGCGGTCGTAGACACGCTGGGCCACCGGCAGTTGCTGCAGTTGCCGACGCAGGTCGTCGATCAGGCGCGGGTCAAGCCGGGCGCTGGGCGGATGCCGCTCGAACAAGGCCTGCAAGTGCCCGATCAGTGCCTGGCGCTGGTCCGCCGGCAGGTCGCGCGGCAGGTTGCGGTCCCAGTCCAGGGCGATCCAGGCCTTGATGAAGTCCGGGTCGTAATGCTCACTGTCAGCGAGCATCAGGTAGGCCTTCAAGCCTTCATAGAGGAAGTCGGAATTGCCGCCGCCGTGCAGTTGCTCTTCGATGCGCGTCACCAAACGGGGCGCGAACACGGCGATCAACAGCTTGCGGTAGACGCTGGCGGATTCGGCTTCGAGCATGTCGCCCTGATACAGGCCCAAGCCTTCGGACCAGCTCGGCGAGTCGCCCGCCAGGTTCTTCACGGCGTTGAGCAACGGCAATACCGCGAGCACTTCGCGTTGCGCCGGGCTCAGGTTCTGCACGGTCTGGCCCAGCGGTGCGACCTTCTGGTCAACCTGGGCGATGTAGGCCTTGTTGGCGCGATAACTCACCCACCACAGCGTGCTGACGACCAGCACCAACGCCACGGTTGCGGCCAGCACGCCACGGGCAATCCACTTGCGGCGGCGCTCGACCTTCGGGTTGACGCCCACCAGGCCACGCTCGGCAAACGCCACGGCGGTGAACAGTTTTTCGATGAAATAGCTGCGCCCGGTGCCGGTCTGGCGCGCCAGGTGCTGGCGGTCCAGGTTCATGCTCTGGGCCATGGCGCCGATCAAGCGGTCAATCGGGCTGCCTTCCTGGGTGCCGCTGGTGAAGTACACGCCGCGCAGCAAGACGCGCTCTTCAAAGGCGTTGGGCTTGAACACGCCTTCGAGGAAGCCTTGCAGGCAATCCTTCAACGCGCCGAACTGCTGCGGGAAGCCGTAGATCAGGTCGCGCCGCGCCGGGTCGCGTTCCTGTTGCAGGCGTTCCACCAGGCGCTCGTTGAGCCGCTGTTCCAGGCCGGCGAATTCGCTTTGCAAATGAGCCAACGGGCTGTCGCTGTTCTTGCCGTCGTCCAGGGCGAAGGTCATGCCCCACACCTGGGCGCGTTCTTCCTTGCTCAGGTTGTCGAAGAACTCCATGAAGCCCGGCACCAGGTCGAGCTTGGTCAGCATCAGGTAGATCGGGAAGCGCACGCCCAGTTGGGTGTACAGCTCCTGGATGCGCAGGCGGATCGCGGCGGCATGGGCGGCACGCTCGGCGTCGCTGCCCAGCAGCAGGTCCGAGAGGCTGATGGCGATAAACGCACCATCAATCGGGCGCCGGGAACGCTGCTTTTTCAGCAGGTCGAGAAAGCCCAGCCAAGCGGCTTTATCCACCGTGGAGTTGCTGTCCTGGGTGGTGTAGCGGCCGGCGGTGTCGAGCAATACGGCCTGGTCGGTAAACCACCAATCGCAATTGCGCGTACCGCCCACCCCCCGTACCGCACCGGCACCCAACTGCGCGGCCAAGGGAAAGTGCAGGCCGGAATTGACCAGCGCGGTGGTCTTGCCCGAGCCCGGCGGGCCGATGATCACGTACCACGGCAGCTCATACAGGTTGCGGCGCTCGTCACCGCCCAGCTTGGCCTTTTTCAACAGGGCCAGGGCTTCGTCCATGCGCTGGCGCAGGGTCGCCAGCTCTTCGGCGGTGGCGACACTGGCAGGGTCTGCCGGGGTTTCTGCGGCAAGGCTGCGCATCACTTCGGCGGCCTGGCGGCGGGCCTGGATAATCCGGAACACGCGGTAGGCAATCCACACCGCGAACACCAGGATGATCAGCGCCCAGCGGCGCCCTTCCGGCACCAGCACATCGAGCAACGGCCCCACAAACCAGATGATCAGGCTTAAGGCGATCAGACCCAACAACGGGATCACCCAGCGAATCAAAAAACTGAAAAACGCCTTCACTCGACCCCCTCCGCCAATACGGTGATTTCTACCCGGCGATTGCGCGCACGGCCTTCAGCAGTGGCGTTGGTCGCCACCGGCTCGGTGTCGCTACGGCCCTCGGCGCTGAAGCGTTCCGCCTGGCCGGTCTTGGCCGCGAGAATCTCCAGCACCGACTTGGCCCGCGCCTCGGACAGCGCCCAGTTGGACGGGAAACGCAGGGTCGCAATCGGACGGTTATCGCTGTGGCCGGTAACGCGCACCTGGCCCTTGACCTTGCGGATGGCGTCGGCGATGCGCAGCATCAGCGGCTGGAAGTCATCGACGATGCTGGAGCTGGCCGAGGCGAACAGTTCATCGCCACGGATGGTCACCACGGAGCGGTCGACGGCATCTTCCACAGCCACGCGACCGGCCTTGATGTCTTCCACCAGGAAGCCCGCCAGGCGTGGTCGCTCAATGATTTTCGGCTGGGCGACTGGACGGTCGATGGCCTGCACCGGGATCTCGCCCAGGGCATGAATATTCTTGAACACCGGCTCGGCATCCGACGCCAGTTTCATCCGCAACCCGAACAGCAACGCCAGCAACAGCGCCACGCCGATCGCCACGGCGATCCACGGCGGCATGAATTGCGCCAGGCGATCACGGGCCACGGTGACGCCGCGCCAATGGGGCGACAGCTCTCGCTCATGCTCGCCACGGGCACTGCGAATCGCCGCCGCGGTACGCTCGCGCAAGGCTTCCAGCTGGCTGCGGCCGTCGTTCATCACGCGGTAGCGACCTTCGAAACCCAGGCACAGGCACAAGTACAGCAGTTCCAGCAGGTACAGGCGTTCCCGCGGGCTTTGCAGGCAGTGATCCAGCAACTGGAAGACCTTTTCGCCGCCCCAGGCTTCGTTGTGCACGGTGATCAGCAGGCTCTGCTTGCCCCAGTCACTGGCACTGCCCCACGGCGTACTCAGCACGGCTTCATCGAGGGCGGTGCACAGCGCGTAACGCGCCAGCAGCACTTCATTGCGGGCCACGCCGGCGGCCTCGGCACGCTCTTCAAACTGGCGCAGGTAGGCCAGCAATTGCGCGCGCAGGCTCGACGGCGCCGGGTGGGAAATGGTGTTGCGCAGGCGTGTCAGCAGCGACAGCAGCGGGCCGGCGGCGCTTTCCAGTGGGTTCAGGCCTTGGGCCTTGCCGGTCAGGATCGGCGCGGCACGCATCGACAGCGGCGCCGTCTCTGCGCGAACCGGCTCCGGTGCGCGGCCACCCGGGCGCGGCATGAACTGGGTGCGGTCATCGTCATTGGGATGCATCGCGGATTATCCTCGGATCGCCCAGAAAGCCAGGTTCAACCCCGGGAACTGGCCGGCGATGTGGAACGCAAAGCCGCCGGAATTACTCAGTTGCTGCCAGTGCTCGCTGCCCCGGTCCAGCTCGTAATAGGTGCTGCCTGCGTGGTACGGAATCTGCCGTGGCGCCACCGGCAGCGGCAGCAGGCCGATGCCCGGCAGTTGCAGGTTGACCAGGTCGCGAATGTGTTCCACCGAGCCGACTTTGCTTTGCTGGCCGAAGCGCGCGCGCAGGGTTTCGCCCGGCACATCGGCGCGCACCACCAGGATGAAACTGGCGCTGTCGATCAAGGTTTTGTCGGCCAGCATCGCCACGTGCACGCCGTAGGCTTTCTCGACAATCGGGATCGGCGTGGCCTTGCTGTCGATCAGCATCGACAGTGCTTCGCGCAGCGCCTGCATCACCGGGGTGAAGCTCAGGGCCAGGTCGTCATGCTGGTATTGCGGGTATTCCTGGGGGCGACGGCCAGTGGTGGAGAAGGTCGAGAACTCGCCGGCCAGGCTCACCAGTTCACTGAAGAAACGCTCTGGGTGCAGCGGGCTCAACTGGCTCAGGTGCTGGATCAGCGGCTGGGCACGGTTGACCAGTTGCAACAGCATGAAGTCGGCAATTTCCGAAGCGCCACCGGCGCCCGAAGCCACTACGCGCCCGGCCAACGCTTCGCCGCGCTGGTGCAGCAGGCCCAGCAGTTCGCTGCGAAACGCGGTCAGCGGTTTGCTGGCAGCCACGTCGAGTACCGGCGGGATGTAGCTGTCGTCCAGCACCAGGGCGCGGTCGGCGCGTTTTTCCTTGATGCGCACCAGGCCGATGGCTGCGTAATCGCTGATGCCATCCTGGGCAGTCAACAGCCGCAGGGCACGGGAACCGACCGCCACCGGCGCACGGTTTTCAAAGGGGGCGTTGTCGTCGCGCACTTCGCGCACCTGGCTGACGTAGCGCGCCGCTTCCAGGGCTTCGCCTTCGTCGACGGTGTCGCGGGCGCCGGCACGCTTGAGGGGCAGCGCCAGGTAGACCAGGCCATCGCGCAGGTGGTCGTCGATGTTCAACGGGCTCGGCGCCAGGTCGTCCTGGGGGATATTGAACGGCGTACCGTCGGGCAACAAACCGCGTGCCGAGACAATCGCCAGCTTGCCCTGGGCCAACAGGCCCTGGTCGATCAACAATTCGGAGAAGCCCCAGGCCCCTGCCGACAACGGACGGCTGCGCGCATCGATCAGGTTTTCCAGGTAACGGTCATGCTGCTGGAAGTGCTGCGTTCCGATGAACATGCCTTCCGACCAGACCACGCGATTGTTCCAGGACATGGGGGCTCCGATTCTTATTGGGCAGGGCTGGATGGGGGAACCACGACGTCGGCACGCACCGCATGCACATCGAGGCTGATCTGGTATTCGGTGTATTGGCGCGCCGGCACGTTAAGCACGGTGCGCCACACGGCGCGGTCCAGTTCGCGATAGCCCACCAGCAGGCCGATCTGGCGGGTGGACGGGTCGAGGTCGCGCTGAATGCTCAATTGCTGGCCGGGCTGGATCACCACTTCGTCCTGGTCGAGCAGGTCGAGGCCGAGGGTCGACTGGGCGCGATCGGCCAAGGCGAAGTAGTCGGAACGGCTGAAGGTGGCGGCGTTTTTCAGTTCGAAAATCCGCACCCGTACCGGGGCTGCCTGGCCATTGGCGCCGGGGTTGAGCCCGGTGATGGCGTGGAAATGCAGCTCGACGGCGGCGGTGTCTGCCTCAGCCTCGGGGGCTTCGGGCTTGGCCGCATCCTTGGCACACGCCGTCAGCAGAAGCGCGGTGGCGGCTGCGAGTAAAAACCTGGGAATCATCCTGCGTCCTCAATGACGTACTTAGCTATCCGTTGTTCCATGTACTGCGTTGTTAGTGACGCTGTCGGCTGCTGTGCTCTTCGTAGGCACGGCTGAATTCACGCCCGAACAAGTCCTGGAAATCTTCCTGGGCCTCGCGGGAAATATTGCTGTAGAGCTCGGTGAACTGCTGCCAGTACTGGGCCTGGCGCGAACCGTTGAAAATGCTCGACAGCCCGCCGGGCTTGCCCATGCGCTCTTCGAGCTGCGCCGGTTCAAAGCGCGTCAGCAGGTGCTTGATGGCGGCTTCGACCCCGGCCATTACCGCCAATTGGTGTGCGCGCAGATCGTCGAAACTGTCGCGAACCGCCACGTCCGGCGCCATAAACGCCTGGTTGCTGTGACGTAGGAGCAGCAGTAACGCTTCATCGGCGTTGGGGGCGAATTTCAACGGGTTGTTTTCCACCGGCTGAATCACCGTCTGCTGCATGCGGAACTCACCCTTGAGGCTGCTGCGGGCACGCAATACGTCGATCAGGCCTTCGACCATCAGCCGGTAGCTGCGGCCGATGCTTTCCATCTGGGCTTCGACTTGGGCCTTGTCCAGCCGCAACTGATCGAGGCCGGCACCGCGCAGGAAGGCTTGCAGCAAATCGGGTTGGTTGGCGTCGGCCACAGGGAGCGGCTGCTCAACCTTGGGAGGCTCGATAATCGGTGTTGGAGGAGGTAGTGGCGGCGGCGCAACAGGCTGGGGTGCCGGGGCATCGCCAAACAAATCCCAGTCGTCGGGAATGATTGAGCCCGAGACCACCGGCGCAGGTGGTTCAGCCACGGGCAGCGGTGTCGGCGGACGGAAGTCGTGTTGCTCGGCCGGTACGTGATCGTGCACGGTGGCCGGCGGCACGCTGTTGGGCGCGAGGAAGTCGAACAGGTCCGGCAGGGTGTCCATCGACGAGGCGCCCTGGAACTGCGGCGCGATGACCGGGTGCGGCGTCGGGGTGCTCACGGCGGCGCCCATCAGGGCTTCGAAGCTGTTGGAGGTGTCACCGGTGAAAGACGGGGTATCTGTCACTTTCAGGTTGAAATCGATACGCGCCTGGATTTCGTAATCACCGATGCGGATCAGCTCACCGTCTTGCAATGGCTCGCTGTTTCCCCGGCGCAAACGGATGCCGGCGTTGACTAGCTCAACACCGTTAGTGCTGTTATCGGTTAAATAATAACGACCATCTTTGTATTGAATAACGCAATGCTGCGTGGAAACCAGGCGCTCCGGGTCAGGCAGTATCCAGTCATTTTCGGAACCGCGGCCAATAGCCATCGCTCCCTGATCCATGGACTTTTCAGGGCACTGGCCAGGGGTAATCTTGTGATAACTAGTGATAGTCAAACACAGCGACATCATGCCTCCTTGCTGATACTTCGCGCGCGGCCGTTCCCTGGGAGAAATGCTCCCGAGGGATCCACGACAGATCCTTTCAACACCTTGAAAGCCTGCTTCAACCCGCGTAATAGCTGATCTTAACCGGCCTGTATGACAAAAATCCTGCCTCGGCACCTGCTTCGACTGATCGGTCGCGCAGGATGTTAAGCACCGCACATCTGTCATAGAGGGCGAATAGCTTACCTTGACAAGGCATAAGTACTACACCAAAAATGCACAACTTCTTGAACACCAATGATGGCACTTTGAAATCAGCATGATGTCAAAGCGCTAAATATGACCAAGAAAACATGCAAAGTTCCTCGCGCAACTAATGCATGAGTTGTCCGTCATCTAACGGGCTGATAGGGAGATCGAATTTAGTGGATGTGCCTCTGCTGCTCGCCGCCGTTTCCGCGACTTCGCCTTGTGGCGAAGACTTGGAATATGACGCCGATTATTTGCATCTTGAGCGTGCCGCACAGGGTCAACCCGAGCGCAGCATGGGCGACTCGATCCTGCCCGCCGAACCTCCGGAATGGCGCAGCATCCAGCAGCAAAGCCTCGACCTCCTGCAACGCAGCAAAGACCTGCGCATCACCCATTTCCTGTTGCAAAGCGCCCTCGCCCTCCAGGGCATCGCGGGGCTTGCCGACGCGCTCACGCTGATCAACGCGCTGCTGCGCGAATACTGGGCCGACCTGCATCCGCGCCTGGATGCCGATGACGACAACGACCCCACCGTGCGCATCAACGCCCTCAGCGGCGTGACCAGCGACGCGAACATCCGCCTGCTGCGCGAAGCCATTCTTACCCGTTCGCGCACCTTCGGCCCCGTCAGCCTGCGCGCCGCGCTGAATGCCAGCGGGCTGCAGAGTTTCCCCGGCGAAAGCCTCGGCGCCGAACAGCTCAACGGCGCGTTCCTCGACAGCGATGCCGAGCAACTGCAAGCCACCCGCGACGCGCTGAACGCCGCCCGCGCCGCCTGTGATGCCATCGAACAATACGTCAGCGACCAGGTCGGTTCCGCCCAGGGCGTGGACCTCGGCCCCTTGAAGCAACTGCTCAAGCAGGCCGTGCAGATACTCAACCAATATGCCCCACACAGCGGCGCCGCCAGCGAGCCCGAGGTTGTCAGTGACGACAATGCCCCCTCGGTTGAATACGCCGCCGCGCCCGTTGCAGCACGCCCGACCGGCGACATCGCGAGCCGCGATGAAGTGCTGCGCAGCCTCGACAAAATACTTGCGTACTACACCCGCCACGAGCCTTCGAGCCCGCTGCCGGTGCTGTTGAACCGAGCGAAGAATCTGGTGCACGCCGACTTTGCGGCCATCGTGCGCAACCTGATTCCCGACGGCATGTCCCAATTTGAAAATCTGCGCGGGCCGGACAGCGAATAAGCGTACGGATCGCGCAGTTACAACACCGTCGCTCAAGCGACCAGGAGCAGCAACGTGGCGAAGCAAAGTTCTCAGAAATTCATCGCGCGCAACCGTGCGCCTCGGGTGCAGATCGAGTACGACGTCGAGCTCTACGGCGCCGAGAAAAAGGTCCAGCTGCCCTTCGTCATGGGTGTGATGGCCGATCTCGCCGGCAAGCCCGCCGAGCCTCTGGCGCCTGTGGCCGACCGCAAGTTCCTTGAAGTGGACGTCGACAACTTCGACTCGCGCCTCAAGGCTATGCAGCCACGCGTCGCGTTCCATGTGCCCAATGAGCTGACCGGCGAAGGCAACCTGAGCCTGGACATCACCTTTGAAAGCATGGACGACTTCAGCCCCGCCGCTGTGGCGCGCAAGGTCGACTCGCTGAACAAGCTGCTCGAAGCCCGCACGCAGCTGGCCAACCTGCTGACCTACATGGACGGCAAGACCGGCGCTGAAGAAATCATCATGAAAGCGATCAAGGACCCGGCATTGCTGCAGGCCCTTGCGAGCGCGCCGAAGCCGGCAGGGGACCAGTAATCATGACCGAGAATACCGCCCGCGAAGGCGCCCAGAACCTGGGCGCTACCGAAGAAACCAGCGAGTTCGCGTCGCTGCTGCTGCAAGAATTCAAACCCAAGACCGAGCGTGCTCGCGAAGCCGTGGAAACCGCCGTGCGCACCCTGGCCGAGCAGGCACTGGCCCAGACGGACCTGGTGTCCAACGACGCGATCAAGTCGATCGAATCGATCATCGCCGCCATCGACGCCAAGCTCACCGCCCAGGTCAACCAGATCATCCATCACCAGGATTTCCAGCAACTGGAAAGCGCCTGGCGTGGCCTGCACTACCTGGTGAACAACACCGAGAGCGATGAGCAACTGAAGATTCGCGTGCTCAATATCTCCAAGCCGGACCTGCACAAGACCCTGAAGAAATTCAAGGGCACTGCGTGGGACCAGAGCCCGATCTTCAAGAAGATGTACGAAGAAGAATACGGCCAGTTCGGCGGCGAACCTTACGGTTGCCTGGTGGGCGACTACTACTTCGACCAGTCGCCTCCCGACGTGGAGCTGCTGGGCGAGCTGTCGAAAGTCTGCGCCGCGATGCACGCGCCGTTCATTGCCGCGGCTTCGCCGACTGTGATGGGCATGGGCTCGTGGCAGGAACTGTCGAACCCGCGCGACCTGACCAAGATCTTCACCACCCCGGAATACGCCGGCTGGCGCTCCCTGCGTGAATCGGAAGATTCGCGCTACATCGGCCTGACCATGCCGCGCTTCCTCGCGCGCCTGCCGTACGGCGCCAAGACCGACCCGGTGGAAGCCTTCGCCTTCGAAGAAAACACCGACGGTGCCGACAGCTCCAAGTACACCTGGGCCAACGCGGCCTATGCGATGGCGGTGAACATCAACCGTTCGTTCAAACACTTCGGCTGGTGCTCGCGCATCCGTGGCGTGGAGTCTGGCGGTGAAGTCGAGAACCTGCCGGCCCACACCTTCCCGACGGATGACGGCGGTGTGGACATGAAGTGCCCGACCGAAATCGCCATCAGCGACCGCCGTGAAGCGGAACTGGCGAAGAACGGTTTCATGCCGCTGCTGCACAAGAAAAATACCGACTTCGCCGCCTTCATCGGCGCCCAGTCGTTGCAGAAACCGGCCGAATACGACGACCCGGACGCCACCGCCAACGCCAACCTGGCCGCGCGCCTGCCGTACCTGTTCGCCACCTGCCGTTTCGCTCACTACTTGAAGTGCATCGTGCGCGACAAGATCGGTTCCTTCAAAGAGAAGGACGAGATGCAGCGCTGGTTGCAGGACTGGATCCTCAACTACGTGGACGGCGACCCGGCGCACTCCACCGAAACCACCAAGGCCCAGCATCCATTGGCGGCTGCCGAAGTGATCGTGGAAGACGTTGAAGGCAACCCGGGGTACTACAACTCCCGGTTCTACCTGCGCCCGCACTACCAGCTTGAAGGGCTGACGGTGTCGCTGCGCCTGGTATCGAAACTGCCTTCGGCGAAAGGCGCGTAATAAAGATCCGCCGGGATCGGGCTTTTGTGGGAGCCGGGCTTGCCCGCGATGCAGGCGACGCGGTCTGTCAGTCAGACCGCAGTGATGCCATCGCGGGCAAGCCCGGCTCCCACAGAAAAGCACCGCCCTTGGGTTAACCAAATATCGTGGCTGAGTCCACACAGGGAGAAAACATGGCTGTTGATATTTTCATCAAGATCGGCGACATCAAGGGCGAGTCCATGGACAAGGCCCACAAGGACGAAATCGACGTATTGAACTGGAGCTGGGGCATGGCCCAGTCCGGCAACATGCACGTTGGCGGTGGCGGCGGCGCGGGCAAGGTGAACATCCAGGACCTGTCGCTGACCAAGTACGTCGACAAGGCCTCGCCTAACCTGATGATGCACTGCGCCAGCGGCAAGCACATCGACAAGGTCACGCTGACCGTGCGCAAGGCCGGCGGTGAAAGCCAGGTCGAGTACATGATCATCAACCTGGAAGAAGTGCTGGTCACCTCCCTGAGCACCGGCGGTTCGGGCAGCGATGATCGCCTCACCGAAAACGTGACCCTGAACTTCGCCCAGGTGATGGTGGACTACCAGCCACAGAAAGCCGACGGCACCAAAGACGGCGGCGCGATCAAGTTTGGCTGGAACATTCGCTCCAACACCAAACGCTGATTGCCCCTGTAGCCGCCACCCCAAGTGGCGGCTGCAAGCCCCCTGTTCCTCTCGCAACCCGTCCGTGGAGCTGCTTTGGTGGTAACTGAAATTGCTTCCCGCGATCGCCTGCAACCGTCCCTGCTGGACCGGTTGACCGACGATGACCCGACCAATCCCAAGGAAAGCGCCGACAAACGCGTGCTGTCCCTGAGCCAATTGAAAGCCTCGGTGCTGCGTGACCTGACGTGGCTGCTCAACACCACTTCACTGCTCAACGCCGATGCCACGCTGCACACGCCGGCCGGTACGTCGGTGGTCAATTACGGGCTGCCTGCCCTGGCGGGCAACAGTGTCTCCAGTGTCGACGTCAGTGCCCTGGAAGCCTTGATTCGACAAGCTATCGCCACCTTCGAGCCGCGTATCCTGCGTCATACCCTGCGGGTCAAGGCGCGCGTCGGCCATGGCGAGATGAACCATAACGCCCTGAGTTTCGAGATCGAGGGCGACCTGTGGGCGCAGCCGGTGCCATTGCGCCTGTTGCTGCAAACCGACCTGGACCTGGAATCCGGCCATGTGCGTGTGGTCAACGCCGACCAGCGGAGACGCCCATGAACCCGCGCCTGCTGGAGCTGTACAACCAGGAACTGCACCACGTGCGCGAAAGCGCCGCCGAGTTCGCCAAGGAATACCCGAAGATCGCCAGTCGGCTGACCCTGTCCGGCATGGACTGCGCCGACCCGTACGTCGAGCGTTTGCTCGAAGGCTTTGCGTATCTCACGGCCCGGGTCCAGCTCAAACTCGACGCCGAGTACCCGACCTTCACCAACAACCTGCTGGAGATCGCCTACCCGCACTACCTGGCGCCGACCCCGTCGATGACCGTGGTGCAGTTGCAGGCCGATCCCGATGAAGGCTCCCTGGCCAGTGGTTTTCCACTGCCCCGCGACACCGTTTTGCGGGCCGCCTTGGGCCGCGAAACCCAGACCTGCTGCGAGTACCGCACCGCGCACCCGGTGACACTGTGGCCGTTGCAGGTCGCCCAGGCCGAGTACTTCGGCAACCCGTCCACGGTGCTCGGGCGTTTGGCCGCCAGCGAACCCAAGGCCAAGGCCGGCCTGCGCCTGACCTTGCGTACCGGCGCCGAGCTGCCGTTCAACAGCCTCGCCCTGGATAATTTGCCGCTGTACCTCAGCGGTGCCGACGAACAACCGTTCCGCCTCTACGAACAACTGCTGGGCAATGCCTGTGCGGTGTTCGCGCGCAAGCCCGGCGGTGATTGGGTGGAACGCCTGCCGCCGGATGCCTTGCGCTCCCGGGGTTTCGACGACGCCGATGCGGCAATGCCGGTGGTGCCTCGAGCATTCCAGGGCTATCGCTTGCTTCAGGAATACTTCGCCCTGCCCCACCGTTTTCTGTTCGTTGAATTCGCTGAGCTGAGCCGCGCCGTCAAGCGCTGTGACGGCCAGGAGCTGGAACTGATCGTGCTGTTCGACCGCCACGATCCAAGCCTGGAAGGCAGCGTCGGCAAGGCGCAGTTCGTGCCGTTCTGCACCCCGGCAATCAACCTGTTTCCCAAGCGCGTGGACCGGATCCACTTGTCCGAGCGGGTCAACGAACACCATGTGATCGCCGACCGCACGCGGCCGATGGATTTCGAGATTCACTCCTTGAGCGGCATCACGGGCCACGGCACCGGGCCCGAGCAACCGTTCTTGCCGTTCTACGCAGTACGCGATCCGTCGCGCTATGGCCGTGACCAGGCTTACTACACGGTGCGCCGCGAACCCCGCGTGTTGTCCAGCGACCAGCGCCGCAACGGACCGCGCTCCACCTATGTGGGCAGCGAAACCTTCGTCAGCCTGGTGGACACCCAGCAAGCGCCGTACCGCCATGACCTGCGCCAACTGGGCGTTACTGCGCTGTGCACCAACCGCGATTTGCCGTTGTTCATGAGTGTGGGCAACGGCAAGACCGACTTCACCCTGGCCGACAGTGCGCCGGTCTTGGCTGTGCGTTGCGTCGCCGGGCCAAGCCGCCCGCGCGCCAGCCATGCTCATGACGCCAAGGCCTGGCGCCTGATCAGCCAGTTGTCGTTGAACTACCTGTCGCTGAGCGAGCAAGGCCAGGGCGCCGCCGCGTTACGCGAACTGCTGCGCCTGTATGGCGACAGCAACGACGCCGCCCTGCAATTGCAGATCGAAGGCCTGCGGGAAGTCAGCAGCAAAGCGGTGACCCGCCGCCTGCCGATGCCCGGCCCGATCGTGTTTGGCCGGGGCCTGGAAATCACCCTGGAATTTGATGAAAACGCGTTCCGCGGCACCGGCGTGTTCCTGCTCGGTGCGGTGTTTGAACGGTTCCTGGCACGCTATGTGTCGATCAACAGTTTTACCGAGACGGTGATCCGTACCACCGAGCGCGGCGAGATCATGCGATGGAAAGCCAAGCCCGGACGCCGTCCGACCCTGTGAGTACCCTGGATGCTATGCATCAGGAGCCCTGGGAATATGACTTCTTCCAGGCGCTGCGTCGTATCGAGTGCGAATCGCCGGACCTGCCACGCCTGGGACATTCCCTGCGCCTGGCGGATGACCCGTTGCGTCTCGGGCAGCAGGCCGATTGCACCTTTGCACCGGCCACATTGGCCTCGGTCGAACCTGGGGCTGAAGGCCAGCCGGCACGGCTGGAGCAGTTCTTCTTCGGCCTCGGCGGCCCCAACGGCCCGCTGCCGCTGCACATCACCGAGTACGTGCGTGAGCGCCAGCGCAACAACGCCGACAGCACCAGCAAGCGCTTCCTGGATGTGTTCCACCACCGCCTGCTGACCCTGTTTTATCGCGCATGGGCCGAGGCACGGCCGACCGTCAGCCATGACCGTCCGGACGATGACTACTGGTCGGCGCGCCTCGCGGCACTGAGTGGTCGCGGTACACCGAGCCTGCTCAACCAAGGCCTGATCCCCGACACGGCGAAGCTGCATTACAGCGGCCACCTGTCGGCGCAAACCCGCTACCCGGATGGCCTGAAAGCGATTCTCGGCGAGTACTTCGGCCTGCCGGTGGAGATCGAAGAATACGTCGGCCAATGGCTGGAACTGCCCGAGCGCAGCCGCGTGAGTGTCAGCGCCAACCAGCTGGGCGTGGACTTTTGCCTGGGCAGCCACGTGTGGGACCGCCAGCACAAATTCCGTATCCGCCTCGGCCCCCTGAAGCTCGATGACTACATGGGCATGCTGCCTGGCAGCCAGCCGTTCAACGAGCTGGTGGCGTGGGTCGCGGAGTACCTGGGCCATGAACTGGACTGGGACCTGAACCTGATCCTGCAACAACCGCAAGTGCCGGCCCTGCAACTCAACGGCCAGTTCCGCCTCGGTTTCAACACCTGGCTCGGCCAACCCGAGCATGACGCCAACGACCTAATCCTGGCCCGGCATTACGCCAAACACGCCAACACCTCAAGGAATCCAGAGCATGGGTGAAATCAGTCGCGCCGCACTGTTCGGCAAACTCAACAGCGTGGCCTACAAGGCCATCGAAGCCGCCACCGTGTTCTGCAAGCTGCGGGGCAACCCGTATGTGGAACTGGCCCACTGGTTTCACCAGTTGCTGCAACTGCAGGACTCAGACCTGCACCGCATCATCCGGCAGTTCAACGTCGAGCCGGCGCGCCTGGCCCGTGACCTGACCGAAGCCCTGGACCGCCTGCCCCGTGGTTCGACGTCGATCACCGACCTGTCGTCCCATGTGGAAGAAGCGGTCGAGCGTGGCTGGGTCTACGGCAGCCTGATGTTTGGCGAAACCCAGGTGCGCACCGGCTACCTGGTGCTGGGGATCCTCAAGACGCCAAGCCTGCGCCATGCGCTGCTGGGGTTGTCTGGAGAGTTCGACAAGATCAAGGCCGAAGCCCTGAGCGAACGCTTTGACGAGTACGTCGGCGACTCGCCCGAAAATGCACTGAGTGCCAGCGACGGTTTCAATGCCGGCGCCGTACCCGGCGAAGCCAGCGGCGCCATGGCCCCGAGCGCGATGGGCAAGCAGGAAGCCCTCAAGCGCTTCACCGTCGACCTGACCGAACAAGCCCGTAGCGGCAAGCTCGACCCGATCGTCGGGCGTGACGAAGAGATCCGCCAACTGGTGGACATCCTAATGCGTCGCCGCCAGAACAACCCGATCCTTACCGGTGAAGCCGGCGTCGGCAAGACCGCCGTGGTCGAAGGCTTCGCCCTGCGCATCGTCGCCGGCGACGTACCGCCAGCGCTGAAAGATGTGGAACTGCGCAGCCTGGATGTGGGCCTGCTGCAAGCCGGCGCCAGCATGAAAGGCGAGTTCGAACAGCGCCTGCGCCAGGTCATCGAAGACGTGCAGGCCTCGCCGAAACCGATCATCCTGTTTATCGACGAAGCCCACACCCTGGTAGGTGCCGGTGGCGCCGCCGGGACCGGTGACGCGGCCAACCTGCTTAAACCCGCCCTCGCCCGTGGCACCTTGCGTACCGTGGCCGCCACCACATGGGCCGAGTACAAGAAGCACATCGAAAAAGACCCGGCCCTGACCCGCCGCTTCCAGGTGGTACAAGTGGCCGAGCCGTCGGAAGACAAGGCGCTGCTGATGATGCGCGGCGTGGCCTCGACCATGGAGAAACACCATCAGGTGCAGATCCTCGATGAAGCCTTGGAAGCGTCAGTGAAGCTGTCCCACCGCTACATTCCGGCGCGTCAATTGCCGGACAAATCCGTGAGCCTGCTGGACACCGCCTGCGCCCGCGTCGCCATCAGCCTGCACGCGGTGCCGGCGGAAGTCGACGACAGCCGCCGTCGAATCGAGGCACTGGAAACCGAGCTGCAAATCATCGCCCGCGAGCATGCGATCGGCATCGCCATCGGTGCGCGCCAGACCAACAGCGAAGCGCTGCTGGGTGCCGAACGCGAGCGCCTGGCCACCCTGGAAACCCGCTGGGCCGAAGAGAAAACCCTGGTGGATGAGTTGCTCGCCACCCGTGCGACGTTGCGTGAAAAAGCCGGTGTGGTTGACAGTGATGCGGGTAATAACGAGAGCGACGAGCTGCGTGCGCAACTGGTCGATCTGCAACAGCGCCTCTCCACCCTGCAAGGCGAAACCCCGCTGATCCTGCCGACCGTGGATTACCAGGCCGTGGCCTCGGTGGTCGCCGACTGGACCGGCATTCCCGTGGGCCGCATGGCCCGCAACGAACTGGAGACGGTGCTCAACCTCGACCAGCACCTGAAGAAGCGCATCATCGGCCAGGACCACGCCTTGCAGATGATCGCCAAGCGCATCCAGACCTCCCGCGCCGGCCTCGACAACCCAAGCAAGCCGATTGGCGTGTTCATGCTCGCCGGCACCTCCGGCGTGGGCAAGACCGAAACCGCCCTGGCCCTGGCCGAAGCCATGTACGGCGGTGAGCAGAACGTCATCACCATCAACATGAGCGAGTTCCAGGAAGCCCACACCGTGTCGACCCTCAAGGGCGCGCCACCGGGCTACATCGGCTATGGCGAAGGCGGGGTGCTGACCGAAGCCGTGCGGCGCAAACCCTACAGCGTGGTGCTGCTGGACGAGGTGGAAAAAGCCCACCCGGACGTGCACGAGATCTTCTTCCAGGTATTCGACAAGGGCGTAATGGAAGACGGCGAAGGCCGGGTGATCGACTTCAAGAACACCTTGATCCTGCTGACCACCAACGCCGGTACCGAGCTGATTTCCCGGGTCTGCAAAGACCCGGCGAACATCCCAGAGCCCGAGGAAATCGCCAAGGCCCTGCGCCAGCCGTTGCTGGAGATTTTCCCGCCGGCGCTGCTCGGCCGCCTGGTGACCATTCCGTACTACCCGCTGAGCGACGAGATGCTGAAAGCGATCACCCGCCTGCAACTCAACCGCATCAAGAAGCGCGTGGAGAACACCCACAAAGTCGCCTTCGATTACGACGACGAAGTCGTCGACCTGATCGTGTCCCGCTGCACCGAAACCGAAAGCGGCGGGCGGATGATCGACACCATCCTGACCAACAGCCTGCTGCCGGACATGAGCCGCGAATTCCTCACCCGCATGCTCGAAGGCAAGGCGCTGGCGGGGGTGCGGATCAGCACGCGGGATAACGAATTGCACTACGACTTCAACGACGCGGATTGACCTGACGGAATGCGATCAAAACTGTGGGAGCGGGCTTGCTCGCGAAAGCGGTGTATCAGTTGAGGCATCCGGTGACTGATTCACCGCGTTCGCGAGCAAGCCCGCTCCCACAGTTGGAGCCGGTTCCTACAGTTATTACGCAATTTACGGGTTAACCGATGTTATTCAACCAATCGTCACGCCTGGCCAAGATCACCAGTCCCCTGGGGCCGGACGTGCTGCTGCTCAATGAAATGGGCGGCGGTGAAGAGTTGGGTCGGCTGTTCAATTTTGAACTGCAGTTGACCTCGCTGGACGCCAACATCGACCTCAACCAGTTGCTGGGCAAGCCGATGAGCCTGAACCTGCAACTGGCGGACGGTGGCGAGCGGCACTTCCACGGCATCGTCGCCCGCTGCAGCCAGAACATCGACCAGGGCCAGTTCGCCAGTTACCAGGTGACCCTGCGCCCATGGTTGTGGCTGCTGAGCCGCACCTCCGACTGCCGGATTTTCCAGAACCTGAGCATCCCGCAGATCATCAAGCAGGTGTTCCGCGACCTGGGTTTTTCCGACTTCGAAGACGCCTTGAGCCGGCCGTACCGCGAGTGGGAATACTGCGTGCAGTACCGCGAGACCAGCTTCGATTTCGTCAGCCGCTTGATGGAACAGGAAGGCATCTACTACTTCTTCCGCCACGAGCAGGACCGCCACGTGCTGGTGTTGGCCGATGCCTACGGTGCCCACGCCAACGTGCCCGGCTATGCCTCGGTGCCTTACTACCCCAAGGACGAGCAGCAGCGCGAACGCGACCATATGCACAACTGGCACTTGGCGCAGGAAGTGCAGCCCGGCTCCCTTGAGCTCAACGACTACGACTTCCAGCGCCCCAGCGCCAGCATCGACGTACGCTCGGCCATGCCGCGCCCGCACACCGCCGGCGATTACCCGCTGTACGACTACCCCGGCACCTACGTCAAAAGCGAAGACGGCGAACACTACGCACGCACCCGCATCGAAGCCCTGCAAACCCTGCACGAACAAGTGGAGTTCAGCGGCAACGCACGGGGCCTGGGTTCCGGCCACCTGTTCAGCCTCACCGGCTTCAGCCGCCGCGACCAGAACCGCGAATACCTGATCGTCGGCGCCCGCTACTACATCTCCCAGGAAAGCCTCGAAAGCGGCGGTGGCGCAGCCTCGGCCCAGTTCGAAAGCACCCTGACCTGCATCGACGCGCAACAGAGTTTCCGCCCGCTGGCCAACACCTACCGGCCCATCGTCAAAGGCCCGCAGACGGCGCTGGTGGTGGGCCCCAAAGGCGAAGAAATCTGGACCGACCAATATGGCCGGGTCAAGGTGCATTTCTATTGGGACCGTCACGACCAGTCCAACGAAAACAGCTCGTGCTGGATTCGTGTATCGCAGTCATGGGCCGGGAAAAACTGGGGCTCTATGCAGATTCCACGGATTGGCCAGGAAGTGATTGTGAGCTTCCTGGAAGGTGATCCGGACCGGCCGATCATCACTGGCCGCGTGTACAACGCCGAGCAGACCGTGCCTTACGATTTGCCGGAAAACGCCACCCAAAGCGGGATGAAGAGCCGCTCCAGCAAAGGCGGCACGCCGGCCAACTTCAATGAAATCCGCATGGAGGACAAGAAGGGGTTGGAGCAGTTGTACATCCATGCCGAGCGTAACCAGGACATCGTGGTTGAGGTGGATGAAAGTCATTCGGTGGGGCATGACCGGAACAAGAGTATTGGGCATAACGAGACGGTGACGATTGGCAGTAACCGCCTGCGGGTTGTGCGCAACAACGACACCGTGATTGTGGGCGGTGCCAAGTCTGACAGTGCCGCCACGACCTACACCATCGAGGCGGGCGACAGTATTCGCCTGGTGTGCGGCGCCAGTGTGATTGAGCTCAAGGCCGGTGGAGACATCAACCTGACCTGTGGCTCGTTCAACCTGTTTTCCACCGGCAGCAGCAAAATCCAGACGAAGGGCAAACTGGATATCAACGTGGGCAGTGACAAGGGCACGGTGCCCGGTGCCCAAGGCGTGCAAAGCACGATCAAGTCCGCCGTCGAATCAAAATTCCCTGGCAAGCCCGGCGCTGGTCAATAACGAGATTTCTCCACCATGAATTACCTGATCAACGAAGCCCAATTCACCCTGCCCGATGCAGAGGTGCAGGACACCTCGATCAACATTCTCAAGTTCGCCAAGCTGGGCACCACGCTGGTGGTCAGCCGCAGCCCGTTGGCAGATGGCGAGACCTTACACAGCAACTTCGAGGGCCAGCTTAAAAAACTTGAGCAGCAAGTCAAAGACCTTCGTTATTCGCCGGCGCAAGCCGTCAAGGTGGGGCCAGCGCAGGACATCGACGCCTTTGAGGTGCAGAACCGTTTCAACAAAGGCAGTGACAATATTTACCAATATCAGCTGGCGATGCAGATACCCGGCACACGCCGCTTGATTGCCCTGAGCTACGTCAAGACCCAGCCCCTGGGGCCTGCCGAAGCGGCACATTGGGCAACGCTCAAGAACACGCTTAACTTCGTCGCCACGCCCTGAGTAGAGTCTGAACAATGAGTGAAGACCTCTGGGCTGCCCGCGAAGGCGACGCGCTGCTGCACACCTCGGTGATGGCCGATATTCTCGGCGGCGTGCTGGAAGTGGCGGCCTATGCCGCACTCACTACCGTGGGCTGCCTGGCCGTTGCAGGGGCGGTTTTCCTCGCGACCGGTGCGACCATCGCCACAGGCGGCGTTGCATTGGTTTTGGTAGTGGGGGCAGTCGTTGGGATCACCGCAGGGCTCACAGGGGCCGACCTGAAAATATCCAGTTGGTGCGAGTCCGCCGCCAACTGGGTTTTCCCGCCGGTGATCGATGCCTTCATCACCAGCGGTTCGGACAACGTCTTCATCAATGGCAAAAAAGCTGCCCGCGCCGCTGGCAAGATGACTGCTGTTCCGGTCGCACCCAGCGAACCGCCAGCCCCCAGCTTCCTGGACATGGCCGGGGAGTTTTTCTCACAGATGTGGCGCCCGACCGTCGCCTCCCCCGCCCCTGGCACCGAGCCTTGCCCGCTGGACACTGTGGCGTGCAACAAGCACCCGCCCATGCCCCTGCAATTCATTGCCGAGGGGTCCAGCTCGGTGTTCATCAACGGGCAGCCTGCGGCACGCAGTGGCGATCGCAGTACCTGCGACGCCAAGATTGGTACAGCCCCGGGCCTGATCTCGCCGGATGTGCGCATCGGTGGCGGGACCATCGTGGTGCAAGAGATTCGTAGCGGCAAGACGCCGGGCGTGGGTTTGGCGATTGCGGTGGTGATGGCGTTGCGGGGCAACCTGAAATGTTTCTGGACCAAGCTGCCGTGCCTGGTTGGAGGCTTGGTGGTGGGCGGTGCCATTTCTTATGCAACCAGCAAGGTTACCTCTGCGCTCAAGAGCGCCATGAATGGCTCGCCCAATCCGGTTCACAGCGCGACCGGGGCCAAGGTCCTGGGTGGGGACGAGGAGCTGGATTTCGTGCTGCCGGGTTTGCTCCCGATAGATTGGCAGCGTTTCTACAGCAGCCTCGACACACGCCAGGACGGTCTCTTCGGCGCGGGCTGGAGCGTTGCGTATGAAGTGTCGATTGAGATAGATGCAGACGAAAACCTGCTCTACATCGATGAGCAAGGGCGCCGCCTGGAGATCGGCTACATCCCCTTGTCCGGCGGAGCATTCGACCCGGGCGAAGGCCTTGCGGTCAGGCGCAGTGCCGACGGCGCGGTATTGATCGAGAGCATCGACGGCCTGTATCGCCTGTTCGAGCCCGACCCACTGAACAGCGCGCGGATGCGTCTGCAGCTGCTGGGTGATCGCAATGAAGGGCGGATCTTTCTCGACTACGACACTCAGGGGCGGCTGTATCGCCTGCGCGACACTCATGACTTGATGCACGTCGAGCTGAGCTACTCGACCGAATATCCACGGCGCGTGAGCCACATCGAACGGCGTTACCTGCGCCAGGACCATTTCGATGCGCGCAGCGACGTGCTCGTCAGCTACCGCTATGACAGCAACGGCGACCTGGCTGAAGTGTTGGACGTGCAAGGTACCACCCTTCGACGCTTTGCTTATGACAATGGCCGGCGAATGGTCGAACACCAGTTGCCGAGTGGCCTGCGCTGCTTCTATCAATGGAGTGCAGTGACCGGACCCCACGGTGACGAGTGGCGCGTGAGCCGCCACTGGACAGATGCAGGCGATGAATACACCTTCGACTACGATCTCGACGCAGGCATTACCCGCGTGACCGATGGCCTGATGCGCGTCAGCACACGAGAGTGGAACCCGCAGTACCAGATCACTCGCTACGTCGACAACCTGGGCCATACGTGGCAGTTCGAGTGGAGCGAAGATCGCCAGTTGCTCGGCGCGATTGACCCGCAAAACGGTCAGTGGCGCTTCAATTACGATGAGTCCGGCAACCTGAGCGCGGTGATCGACCCGCTGTCCAGAACCAGCGGCACGCAGTGGCTCGCGCACTGGGCATTGCCCCAAGTAGAGACCGACCTTGCGGGCAACAGTTGGCATTACCGCTACGATCAGCGAGGCAACTGCATCGAGGAAATCGACCCGCTGGGCAATAGCACGCGCTATGTCTACGACGGGTTCGGTCAACCGGTGCGCATCATCGATGCCACGGAAAAAACCAAAACGCTGCATTGGAACGAATGGAGCCAACTGGTCGAAGCGGTGGATTGCTCGGGTTATCCCACCCGTTATCAATACGACGCCTTCGGCAATCTGGTGGTGCAGACCAATGCGGAAGGTGAGTCGGTTCGCTACCGGTACGGTCCTCAGGGGCTATTGCTGGAATGCCAGCTCCCGGATGGCCGCGTGGAACAGTTCCAACGCAGCGCCAGCGGTTACCTGACGGCCCATGTCGACCCGGCCGGCAGCACCACGCGCTATGCCTATGACCTGCATGGCCTGGTCAAACAGCGCTGGGATGCGCACAACCGCACGGTCATGTTCGACCATGACGCCTATGGCCGATTGCGCAGGCTGACCAATGAGAACGGCGAAAGCTATCGCTTTGAGTGGGATGCATGCGACCGCATGGTGCGGCAGCAAGACCTCGACCAGAGTCAGCGCTGCTACACCTATGATCCGCTGGATGATGTTGTCGCCGTGGACTTCCTGCCGGGGACAGAAGGCGAACCGGTAGCGCCGCTGTCACACCAATTTCAGCGAGATCCGGTTGGACGCCTGGTCAGCAAAGTCACCGCAGACGGCACCACCGTTTACGAACATGATCTGAACGACCAACTGGTCGGCGTCACGTTCACCGCGCTTGACGGTCAGCAGCAGCGACTGGGTTTCAGCTACGACGCGCTGGGGCAACTGCTGCAGGAGCAAAGCACAGCGGGCTCCTTGCAGCATCACTACGACGAATTGGGGAACCTGATTCAGACCCAGTTGCCCGACGGTCGATGGCTGAACCGCCTCTACTACGGCAGCGGTCACCTGCATCAGTTGAATCTCGATGGAAAGGTCATCAGCGACTTCGAGCGTGATCGTTTGCACCGCGAAGTGCAGCGCACTCAAGGTCAACTCAGAACGAACACCGCGTATGACCGCAGTGGAAGGGTTCGCTCGCGCCAGCGCCGCAGTATCGACCAACCGTGGCAGTTGCCGCCGTTGGTTGAGACTGACTACAGCTACGATCCCAGCGATAACCTGATCGGGCGTCGTCGTATTGACCGCGTGCACGATCGTCAAGAGCAGTTGGGTTACGACAGTACCGACCGGATTCTTGTCTGCCACCAAGTGGGAAGGAGCGAAACCTACTCCTATGACGCCGCAGCCAATCTACTGGATAGCCCGCATCAGGGGGGCCTTGTACGGCATAACCGGCTGCTCACCTATCAGGACAAGCGTTATCGATACGATGCCTTGGGTCGTATGATCGAAAAACGCAGTAGCATCCGGGGTTTTCAGCGCTTTGCCTACGACGCTGAAAGTCGCCTGGTTGAAGTGCGAAATGAGAGCGGCAACGTGGTCAGGATGAGCTATGACCCACTGGGGCGACGCGTCGAAAAAACAGAGCATGACGACAATGGCAATCCACTGGGCCAGACGCGTTTCATCTGGGATGGTTTACGCCTATTGCAGGAACACAAACACAGCCAGACTAGCCTTTATGTTTATGAAGGGGAAAGCTACGAGCCTCTAGCCCGAATAGACGGTACCGGGTCGCTGCAAAAAATTCGCTACTACCACAATGATCTGAACGGGCTCCCTGAGCAGTTGACCGAGACCGATGGACACAACCTCTGGCAGGCCAGTTATCAAGTGTGGGGCAATACGTCGGAGGAGGTGCGCGAGCCTTACTACCTTGAAGAGCAGAATCTAAGGTTTCAGGGACAGTACCTGGACCGGGAGACGGGGCTGCATTTCAATACATTTCGGTTTTATGATCCGGATGTGGGCCGTTTTACAACGCCTGACCCTGTCGGGCTGGCAGGAGGTTTTAACCTTTATCAGTATTCTCCTAACCCTTCGGGATGGATCGATCCGTTGGGGTGGGCACCTTGCGGCGCAACAACTAGCAAGCTTCAGGCACACGCCAATGCCGCTAGAAAGGCCGTTTACAGTAATCCTCAAAGGTCTTTGACCCCAAAACAAAGAGCAGCAGTAAAACGAGCCTATGACAGAGGCGATCTCGGACAAGCACGCTCACGCTATCGTCGGTATGTAGGGCAGCGAATAGATGCAGACTTCAAAATCAGAGTGAAAAATGATCCGTCACTTGGGCATTTGGAGGTGTCAAAATCAGGGCAACGTCTACCCGATGTGTATGAAACTAAAACTAAAACCTGGTGGGATCTCACGACGAAGGCTGACTGGAAAAGAGGAACGCATCAGCGGCGTTATGGGGACTGGGGCAATGGTTATGAAGGAATATTATGGTGAGTGACAAAATTCCATCAAAAGTACTGTCCGGCGTTTCGCAGGAAGGACTCGTTTTGCCTAAAAAAACGCGTTTTGAAAACGAGCTTATCAGTGGTTGCAAATTAAAAAACGCAAAACTCTGCGATCCGATTTTTGACCAATGCATTTTGGAAAATTGCGACTTTGAGAAAGCTGACTTTTCCGGCTCGCGATTCTTCAATAAAACATCCTTGACCGATTGCTCGTTCAAAACTACAAGTTTTCAAGGATCAGGTTTCAGCAATAGCAAATTTGAGAACTGCACGTTTGTGAAGTGCGACTTTCGAGAAGCGTCCTTGAAGGATTGCACTTTTGCCAACTGCACATTCTCTCAGTGCAAAATTATTGATAATTCATTTAATGTAAAAAATATATCCACCATTAAATTCGCTGGAAAACTCCAGGAAGTTAATTTCATATCAGATCAACCCAGCACGCCACTTTCTGCTGACTTTGAACTTTGCAAACTTGATTATGTAACCTTTGAAAACTGCAACCTGGAAAATATAATCCCACCCGCCGAGGCCAAACACATTTTCTTCAAAGATGTGGCAGTTCGTGCGAAAAAAGCACTCACTATCATATCTGCAGAACCTGAAAGCCAGATCAATAAGATATTGAAGCGACGACTATTAAAACTTACAACTCAACGCGGAGCTGTCTTCAATATTGAAAACCTCGAAGATTATGAGGGCGAGGAATTCACCTCACGATTTATTTCACTTCTTCAAGATGCTTAAATTATAAAAGGGAAAGATTTGTTTAGATTAAATGACCATTAGATAAATTGAATAATCCGCCCCCTTAACCCTGATATGAGGAAGCGATATGAAATTGGTCTCAATTCGCGATGCTCTCTCTTCACCAGAGAACAATCCGCAAGGATGGTTCTATTTACCTCCAGATGCCGCGCAGTGGAGCGCTGAGACCTTAGGTGTATTTTCACTCGATAGTTCGGATTTCCCGCCTGACTCCGACGACTATTTGCCGAAACAGGCGAAAGAGGACGGTTGGATTGCAACGCTGGAAACCTCAGCAATCGAGGACGTAGTCGACAATGCAAAAGATCAGCTGCCAACAGTAAGTGTTGCAGACCTATTCAAAGCGTTTGTTTTCTATTTCGAGAATGACGCGTTTATCGAGTACTAAGCCGGTCTCATTAACCGGACGCAACGTTCAAAAAGCCACAAAAAATGGGCACCCGACCCAGTCGGCGTGCCCATTTTTTATCCCGCGCTCACACTCGCATGTGCGTAGCGCAGGCTTCTTTACTTACGGATTGACGCTGTCTTTAAGCGACTTGCCTGGCTTGAACGCAACGGTGTTGCTCGCCTTGATTTTCACCGGCTCGCCGGTTTGCGGGTTTTTGCCGGTGCGGGCGCCGCGGTGGCGCTGCAGGAAGGTGCCGAAGCCGACCAGGGTGACGCTGTCCTTGCGATGCAGCGCGCCGGTGATTTCTTCGAGTACGGCGTTGAGTACGCGGTTGGCCTGTTCTTTGGTCAGGTCTGCTTTTTCAGCAATAGCGGCTGCGAGTTCTGGTTTACGCATAAGTGAAGCCTCTTTGACGGTTTTTTGTTGTTATGTCCGTGCTGCTCTCTTTCGGAGCAGCGCCCAAGGCGCCGCAGGCTCTACTCTGCGGCAGACGGGAGTGAGGATGGCATGCCATCGGGGCCTGCGCCAGTCTCACGGCGACCTTTCTGTGGGCAAAATGATGCTTATTCCGACAGAACGACCAGCATTTACGCCAGCAGCGGCGGAAGTTCTTTGTTAAGGGCCAGTTTTTCCATCACGGCCGTGCCGGTCAGGGCATAACCCAGCAGGCGGCCGCTGGCGTCGCGGCACAGGGCCTTGATGTCGCCGCCCTGCCCTTCGACGCTCCACACACCTTCGGTGCCCCGTGGCGGTGGCGAGACGACCAGCGGGCAGACCGGGGTTTTTACTGTGACAGGCATCGGCCCGTAGCTGACAGCGGTCGCGTTGCCCGCCAGCGTCTGCGCCAGGGCGCGGGCGCAACTCATCAGGGGCATTACGTACAGCAGGTTCAGGCCATCGACCTCGGCGCAGTCGCCCAGGGCGTAGATGTTGGCGTGGGAGGTCTTGAGGTGGCGGTCGACCATGATCCCACGGTTGATCTGCAAGCCGGCGGCGGCGGCCAGGTCGACACGCGGGCGCAGGCCGATGGCAGACACCACCAGGTCACACTGGATCACTTCACCATCAGACAGGTGGGCTTCCAGGCCGTCAGCGTTGCGTTGCAGGCGATTGAGCACCGGGCCCAGGTGGAAGCGCGCCCCCAGGCCTTCAAGCCCGGCCTGCACCGCTGCAGCCGCCGCCGGGTGCAGCAGGGTCGGCATGACTTGCTCGCACGGCGCCACCAGGTCGATCTCGTAGCCACCGAGGATAAGGTCGTTGGCGAACTCGCAACCGATCAGCCCGGCGCCCAGCAACAGCACCCGGCGCTTACCGGCCGCCGCCGCGCGAAAGCGCGCGTAGTCTTCAAGGTCGTTGATCGGGAAAATCAGGTCAGCAGCGTCGCCCTGTACCGGCACCCGCACGGTTTCTGCGCCCCAGGCCAGGATCAGGTCGCGGTAGATCACCGCTTCCTCGCCGATCCACAAACGCTTGTGACCCGGGTCGATGCCGCTGATGCGGGTGTGGGTGCGCACTTCGGCCTTGAGTTGCTCGGCCATGGCGCCCGGTTCAGCCATGCTTAGGCCGTCGGCTTCCTTGTTCTTGCCAAAGCCGGTGGAGAGCATGGGCTTGGAGTAGGAGCGCCCGTCATCTGCGGTGATCAGCAACAGCGGGGTTTCGCTATCAAGCTTGCGAAACTCCCGAGCCAGGTTGTAACCGGCCAAACCCGTGCCGACGATCACGACAGGTGCGTTCATTCCTTTCTCCTTGTAGTACGTTTCTTGGATTGCTTCTTAAATCAGCCGATTTCGATCATTTCGAAATCCATTTTGCCCACGCCGCAGTCCGGGCACAGCCAGTCTTCGGGGACGTCCTGCCACAGGGTGCCCGGCGCGATACCGTCATCCGGCCATCCGTCTGCTTCGTTGTAAATCAGGCCACAGACGACACATTGCCACTTCTTCATTACTTGCTTCCTCAGGGTCCAGGCGTGTTGGCCGACAGTCGATAGATGAAACCTTGCCGTGCGGCTCAGGGCGTTTTGTACTGATCAGCAGGCGCAGATGCAAGCATGATCGACGCATGGGCCTGGCGCGTCCCGGCAAAAGTCCAGGGCACCATGGTAAGCTCGCCGTCTCATTAACTGCCAATAATGACCCTCCGTGCCGCATTCAAACGCCCTCCCCGATGCTTGCCGATGGCTGACCCAGAGCCTTCTGAGCCCACTGCCCGCGCCGCTGACACTCAACTGGCTGTTCGATGAAGGTTCCCTGACCCGGCGCCTTACATGTCTGTCCAGCGACGGCTTCAGCGTGACGCCGCTGTTCGAAGGCTGGCAACCACTGCGAGACGACGAATGCGCCGCCCTGGACCTGCCCGCCGCCAGCATCGGCTGGGTGCGCGAGGTGTATTTGCGTGGCCATGGCCAGCCGTGGGTGTTTGCCCGCAGCGTGGCGGCCCGCAGCGCCTTGCAAGGCGACGGTTTGCACATGGATGAGTTGGGCAGCCGGTCGCTGGGGGAGTTGCTGTTTTGTGACCATGCCTTCACGCGCCAGCCGATCGAAGTCTGCCGCTATCCAAGGCAATGGCTGCCTACGGCGGACCAGGTCGATAACCTGTGGGCGCGTCGCTCGCGCTTTGATCGCGGGCCGCTGAGCGTGCTGGTGGCGGAAATTTTCCTGCCGACCCTGTGGCAAGTCGTGCACGACCATCCGGAGAATTGCTGATGTACCAGCGCCTGCTCAAATCCTTGAATCGCTTGAACCCAAGGGCCTGGGACTTCATCCAGTTGACCCGCATGGACAAGCCCATCGGCATTTATCTGCTGCTGTGGCCCACGCTGTGGGCGCTGTGGATTGCCGGCAAGGGTTCGCCATCGCTGCTTAACATCGTGATTTTTGTGCTCGGCGTGGTACTGACCCGGGCCGGCGGTTGCGTCATCAATGACTGGGCCGACCGCAAGGTCGACGGTCACGTGAAACGCACCGAACAGCGGCCGCTGGTGAGCGGCAAGATCAGCTCGAAAGAGGCGCTGGTGTTCTTCGCGGTGCTGATGTTCATCAGCTTCCTGCTGGTGCTGTTGACCAATTCCATGACGATCTGGCTGTCCCTGGGCGGCCTCGCTCTGGCGGCCAGCTATCCATTCATGAAGCGTTACACCTACTACCCGCAGGTGGTATTGGGCGCGGCGTTCTCGTGGGGCATGCCGATGGCGTTCACCGCGGAAACAGGCAGCCTGCCAGCCGCGGCATGGCTGTTGTACATCGCCAACCTGTTGTGGACGGTGGGTTACGACACCTATTACGCCATGACCGATCGCGACGATGACCTGAAAATCGGGGTCAAATCCACCGCCATTCTGTTTGGCGAAGCCGACCGGGTGATCATCCTGAGCTTGCAGGGTCTGGCGCTGGCTTGCCTGTGGCTGGCGGGGATGCGCTTTGAGTTGGGTGGCTGGTTCCACCTGGGCTTACTGGCGGCGGCCGGGTGTTTTGCCTGGGAGTTCTGGTACACCCGGGACAAGGACCGCCTCAAATGCTTCAAGGCGTTTTTGCACAACCACTGGGCCGGGTTGGCGATTTTTGTTGGGATTGTGGCGGACTACGGGTTTCGGTGAAGGGCCACGCCCCTCACCGCTAGCAAATTGACTCAGGGCTTGGCGACTTTCCAGGCCCCGTCCATTTTGCCGTCACCGGTCATGTCGCCCGCCTTCTTGTCCATAATGAAGGTGTAGAGGGGCTTGCCGCTGTAGGCCCATTGGCTTTTCTGGTCGTCACGGGTGATGACGGTCCACTTGCCCATGGGCTTGTCGGTGGATTCGGCCATCAACGGCGGCCAGTTGGTGGCGCACTTGTCATTGCACATGGATTTGCCATCAGCATCCTTGGCAAAGGTGTAGAGGGTCATGCCTTTGTGGTCCACCAGCATCCCGTCCTTGGTCATCGCCGGGTCTGCCGCAAACGCCAGTGTCGGCAGCGTTAACGCGGCCGTTACCAGCAGGGTTTTCCAGGAAAAAGTACTGTGAGTCATGGGAACCTTCCTTTTGTGGTTGTCAGGATTCGGACCCCAAGCGTAGTCCAGAGAGGCGCCGAATGCCTAAGCGACTAAATTACTGTCACACGACTGCAATAATTCCGTTATCTAATGCGGCGCAAGACAGTTAAATGACAAGAGGATTTAGCATGGTTGGCAGGAGCATTCTGATCGTTGACGACGAAGCGCCCATTCGCGAGATGATCGCCGTTGCGTTGGAAATGGCCGGCTATGACTGCCTGGAGGCGGAGAACTCCCAGCAGGCCCATGCCATTATCGTCGACCGCAAGCCGGACCTGATCCTGCTGGACTGGATGCTGCCCGGCACCTCCGGCATCGAATTGGCCCGCCGCCTGAAGCGTGACGAGCTGACCGGGGATATCCCGATCATCATGCTCACCGCCAAGGGCGAAGAGGACAACAAGATCCAGGGCCTGGAAGTCGGCGCCGATGACTACATCACCAAGCCCTTTTCCCCACGGGAACTGGTCGCCCGTCTGAAAGCCGTTCTGCGCCGTGCCGGCCCAACCGATGGCGAAGCGCCTATCGAAGTCGACGGTCTGATTCTGGACCCTATCAGCCATCGCGTGACCATCGACGGCAAACCCGCCGAGATGGGCCCCACCGAATACCGCCTGCTGCAATTCTTCATGACCCATCAGGAGCGCGCCTACACCCGCGGCCAACTGCTGGACCAGGTCTGGGGCGGCAATGTGTATGTGGAAGAGCGCACCGTCGACGTGCATATCCGCCGCCTGCGCAAAGCCTTGGGCGACGCTTACGAGAATCTGGTACAAACCGTGCGCGGCACTGGCTACCGGTTTTCCACCAAAGGCTGAGCCAGCCCGAACTGCCCAGACAGCTGAAAGGACGCGTGTTTAAGTGAACCAAAACTGGCATGGCACCCTGATCCGCCACATGCTCCTGCTGATCACCGGCTGCCTGCTGGTGGGCCTGGTCAGCGGCTTTTACGGCTGGAGCCTGGCCGTCGGCATCGGCCTCTATCTTGGCTGGACCCTCAAGCAATTGCTGCGCCTGCACGAGTGGCTGCGCCAGCACAAACCTGATGAAGCACCGCCCGATGGCTACGGCCTGTGGGGCGAGGTGTTCGACAGCATCTACCACCTGCAACGCCGCGACCAACGTGTACGCGGGCGGCTGCAGGCGGTAATTGACCGGGTCCAGGAGTCCACCGCCGCGCTGAAAGACGCCGTGATCATGCTCGACAGCGACGGCAACCTGGAATGGTGGAACCGCGCCGCAGAAACCCTGCTGGGCCTCAAGACGCCCCAGGACAGCGGCCAGCCGGTGACCAACCTGGTGCGCCACCCGCGTTTCAAGGAGTACTTCGAGCAGGACAACTTCGAAGAAGCCCTGGAAATTCCGTCGCCTACCAACGACCGCGTGCGCATCCAGCTGTACCTGACGCGCTACGGCAATAACGAACATTTGATGCTGGTGCGCGATGTCACGCGCATCCATCAGCTGGAACAGATGCGCAAGGACTTCGTCGCCAACGTCTCCCACGAACTGCGCACGCCGCTGACGGTGATTTGCGGTTATCTGGAGACGCTGCTCGATAACGTTGAGGACGTGAACCCGCGCTGGACCCGTGCCCTGCAACAGATGCAGCAGCAAGGCGGGCGCATGCAAACCCTGCTCAATGACCTGCTGTTGCTGGCCAAGCTGGAAGCCACCGATTACCCCTCTGACAACCATCCGGTGCCGGTGCAAAGCCTGCTGCAGACCATCAAGAGCGACGCCCAGGCATTGTCCGGGCAGCGTGAACAGCAGATTACCCTCGAAGCCGACCCGTCGATCCTGCTCAAGGGCAGCGAGGGCGAGTTGCGCAGCGCGTTTTCCAACCTGGTGTTCAACGCCGTCAAATACACCCAGGACAAGGGCAATATCCGCATCCGCTGGTGGGCCGATGACCAGGGCGCACACCTCAGCGTGCAGGACTCCGGAATGGGCATCGACGCCAAACACTTGCCGCGCCTCACCGAACGCTTCTACCGCGTCGACTCCAGCCGCAACTCCAACACCGGCGGCACCGGGCTCGGCCTGGCCATCGTCAAGCATGTGCTGCTGCGCCATCGCGCGCGGCTGGAAATCAGCAGCGTGCTCGGCCATGGCAGTACCTTTACCTGCCATTTCCCGCCGGCCCAGATGACACGCTCACGGGTCATTCATCAGGACGAGTGACCCTCCACCCGGCAGCCGCCACTAGGCAAGCGCCCCGTCAGCCGCTACATTGGCGGACTTGCGCCTGCCTTTCAGGCCCACCTGCTCACCCTTTTTGATTAGACGGAACCCGCAAAACCCCATCATGGACCCTTCCCCTGGCATCACCCTCGCGACACTCTTCGCCGACTTCGGCATGATTCTTTTTGCACTGATCCTGGTACTGCTCAACGGCTTTTTCGTTGCGGCGGAATTTGCCATGGTCAAACTGCGCTCGACCCGGGTCGAGGCCATTGCCCACAAAAACGGCTGGCGCGGACAGATCCTGCGCACTGTACACAGCCAGCTCGACGCGTATCTGTCGGCCTGCCAGTTGGGTATCACCCTCGCCTCCCTGGGCCTGGGCTGGGTCGGTGAGCCGGCCTTCGCGCACATCCTCGAGCCGTTGCTGGGCGCGATCGGCGTGCAATCGCCGGAAGTGATCAAGGGCGTGTCGTTCTTTGCCGCCTTCTTCGTGATCTCGTACCTGCACATCGTGGTCGGTGAGCTGGCGCCCAAGTCCTGGGCCATTCGCAAGCCTGAGTTGCTGTCGCTGTGGACCGCCGTGCCGCTGTACCTGTTCTACTGGGCCATGTACCCGGCGATCTACCTGCTCAACGCCAGCGCCAACGCCATCCTGCGCATCGCCGGCCAAGGCGAGCCTGGCCCGCACCACGAGCACCATTACAGCCGTGAAGAACTGAAACTGATCCTGCACTCCAGCCGTGGCCAGGACCCGAGCGACCAAGGCATGCGTGTATTGGCCTCCGCCGTGGAAATGGGCGAGCTGGAAGTGGTCGACTGGGCCAACTCCCGGGAAGACCTGGTGACCCTGGACTTCAACGCTCCGCTCAAGGAAATCCTGGCGCTGTTCCGTCGCCACAAGTTCAGCCGTTATCCGGTGTACGACGCGGTGCGCAACGAGTTTGTCGGCTTGCTGCACATCAAGGACCTGCTGCTGGAACTGGCGGCCCTGGACCACATTCCCGAATCGTTCAACCTCGCCGAGCTGACCCGCCCGCTGGAGCGCGTATCGCGCCATATGCCGCTGTCGCAGTTGCTTGAGCAGTTCCGCAAAGGCGGCGCGCACTTCGCCCTGGTGGAAGAAGCCGACGGCAAGATCATCGGCTACCTGACCATGGAAGACGTGCTGGAAGTACTGGTAGGTGACATCCAGGACGAACACCGCAAGGCCGAGCGCGGCATCCTCGCTTACCAGCCGGGCAAGCTCCTGGTGCGTGGCGACACGCCGCTGTTCAAGGTGGAGCGCCTGCTGGGCGTCGACCTGGACCACATCGAGGCCGAAACCCTGGCCGGGCTGATCTACGACACCCTGAAACGGGTGCCGGAAGAGGAAGAAGTGCTGGAAGTCGAAGGCCTGCGGATCATCATCAAGAAGATGAAAGGGCCGAAGATCGTGTTGGCCAAGGTGCTGTTGCTCGACTAGCCGCCCCTGTAGGAGCGAGCTTGCTCGCGAAGGACGTTAACGATAACGCTGGGATCCTGACACCCGGCAGCGCCCTCAGGTTTTTCGCGAGCAAGCTCGCTCCTACAAAAGCCTTATCGCGGGCCCAATGCAAAATTGGGCAACGCCTGCACCGGCTGGTTGAATTCATAGGGAATCGACACCAGCCCCAACACCGTCGTGCGTTGCACCACAAAATGCAGATGCGGCCCGCTGCTGTTGCCGGTATTACCCGACAGCGCCAGCGGGCTGCCCACCGCCACTCGCTGCCCTTCCCTGACGCTGACCGACCCTTGCTTGAGGTGCAGGTACACGCCCTGCGTGCCGTCATCGTGCTGCACCCGCACGAAATTGCCCGATGGATCGCTGCCACGCCCGGATTGGGTGTTCTCGGTTTTCAGCACCAAACCTGCGCGTGCCGCAATGATCGGTGTGCCTTCGGGCATGGCGATGTCCATCGCGTAGCGGCTTTTGAGCTCGGAGTGGCTGAAGGTACCGTTGGGGCCTTGGGTGAGACGGAACGGGCCGCCACGCCAGGGCAAGGGATAACGATATGAAGCGGGTTGCGACGGATATACAGGCTTGGGAATCACCCGTTCCTGATACACAAACGCCTGCGCCCCGGGCGTGTACCGGTCGCTGAAGACTACAACGCCGTCAGCGTCGATGGATTTGTAGAGGGTCATGGACATCACCGGCATGACGACGGCGAACAATCCCCAAAACAGCAGTGAGCGCACGAGCATCGGGTTGGCCTGCCAGAGACGACGGGATGGCAGGCTAACAAGGGATCATGACAGTGCTATGTGACCTCAGGCCAGCAGTGGTGTGAAGCAGATATCCACGTCCATATGAGCCGCAGCGGACAGGTTAACCAAGGCATCCAGCGAGAATTTGTCGATCTTGCCGCCCAGAACATCATTGAGGCGCGGCTGACTGATGTGAAGTCGATGGGCTGCGTCCTTCTGGGAAAGCTCCCAGCTGCGAATGGTTTTGCACAGTTCCTGAAGGAGCTTTGAGCGCAAACGCATGTTGGCTGCTTGCTGGGGAGTATCTTCCAGCGCATCCCAAACGCTGCTGAAACGTTCGGTTTGAAACTTTTGGTCTGTCATGGGCTTAACCTAACTCCTGCAGTCTGGCGCGAGCCAATTCAATATCCCGCATTTCGGTTTTCTGAGTGGTTTTGCGCAGCGCATGCAGCACATAGATTGCCTCCGGCCGATTGACCACATAAAAAACCCGGAACGCTCCTGACTCGTCGAAAATCCTGATCTCATGGACGCCGCGCCCGATAGTCTTCATCGGTTTGCAATCAAAAGGCTGCTCGCCCTGCTGCAAGAGGTCCAATTGAAAACCGACGGCTCGTCGCGCATCAAGTGGAAACGACTTGAGATCCTTGAGCGAGCCTCCCACAAACACCACGTCCTTATGCCTTGGCATCCACTTCTCTTGTTCTGGAAAGGAAAAGCGTAAAAGACGATTCGGCTCAAGGAGCGGGCGGTATGTTTCAAGGCGTAGCGAACACTCGATAACGACAGTGCGTTAACGAGAGACTATATCGAAACCGATATAAATCAAGCCGAACACCGAGAATCAGACGGTTGGTCGATTCCCGATATTGGAAGAGAGATCACGCACCCGGCACAAAATGCTTCTGTGCGGTCCCGCGGGCGATCAGCCGCGAGATGTAGTCGAGCTTCTGCGCATCCTGGTCGATAAACCGGAAGGTCAGTTGCAGCCAGTCACTGTCAGGCTTGGGCTCGTAGGCCACGACGGCGTGCAGGTAACCGTTGAGACGGGCCACCTCGGCGTTTTCGCCCTGCTCCAGGTCGAGCACGGCGCTTTCCAGTACCTGAGGCAGGATTTCGCCGCGACGCACCACCAGCAGCGCCTCCTTGATGCTCAGGGCTTTGATCACGCATTGCTGGGTGCCACTGGACAGGCGCAGTTGGCCCTGGCCACGACCGCCGGCTGGCGATGCTGCAGGAGCAGCCTGCACCGACGGGCTGTTGAGCAAGCCTTTGCTCGGTGCGGCCACCGCCGCCGGCTTGACCGCTTCAGGCTTGCCGCCGGTCAGGGCGCTCAGGGAATCGTTGCCGAACGCCGAGTTCATCTTGGTCGGCGCACTGGCGATCAGCGCGTCGAGGCGGCCGATCTTGTTCAGCGCCTGCTTGACCTTGTTCAGCAACTGCTCGTTGGTAAACGGCTTGCTGACGTAGCCGGAAACCCCGGCCTGGATCGCCTGCACTACGTTTTCCTTGTCGCCACGGCTGGTCACCATGACGAACGGCATGGCCTTCAAATGAGGCTGTTCTCGGCACCAGGTCAACAGTTCCAGGCCGGACATTTCCGGCATTTCCCAGTCACACAGCACCATGTCGAAGGTTTCGCGCATCAGGATGGCCTGGGCCTTTTTGCCGTTCACCGCATCTTCGATCTTGATCCCAGGGAAGTAGTTGCGCAGGCACTTCTTCACCAGGTCGCGAATAAACGAGGCGTCATCCACCACCAATACACTGACTTTGCTCATCGACCCTTCATCCTATAAAAACCCCGGCAAGCATAACGCTTCGCTGATGGCATTTCGCCAAAACTCTTCAGTCACGCCAGGACTTTACGTTACCCCGCCGCGCAAAATTCGTACGCCACAAACGAAAACGCCCGACCAAAGGCCGGGCGTTTATTTCTCGGGCAATCTTACTTATCGTCAGGAACGCCCGGAACATTAGGGATTTGATCAACCGTGCCTTCAACTTCGGCTTTCATGCGCTTGAGGCCCATGTGCCGCACGTCGGTGCCCCGCACCAGGTAGATCACCAGTTCCGAGATATTGCGTGCGTGGTCGCCGATGCGCTCCAGCGAACGCAGCACCCAGATGATGCTCAGCACCCGTGAGATAGAGCGCGGGTCTTCCATCATGTAGGTCGCCAGCTCGCGCAGGGCGGTCTTGTATTCGCGGTCGATGATCTTGTCGTACTGGGCCACCGACAACGCCAGTTCGGCGTCGAAGCGGGCAAACGCGTCGAGGGCATCGCGGACCATGTTGCGCACCTGGTCACCGATGTGGCGCACTTCGACATAACCGCGCGGCGCTTCGCCTTCTTCGCACAACTGGATGGCGCGGCGGGCGATCTTGGTGGCTTCGTCGCCGATGCGCTCCAGGTCGATCACCGACTTGGAAATGCTGATGATCAAACGCAGGTCGGACGCCGCCGGCTGACGACGGGCCAGGATGCGCAGGCATTCTTCGTCGATGTTGCGTTCCATCTGGTTGATCTGGTCATCGATCTCGCGCACTTGCTGGGCCAGGCCGGAGTCGGCCTCGATCAGCGCGGTGACCGCGTCGTTGACTTGCTTCTCCACCAGCCCGCCCATGGCCAGGAGGTGGCTGCGCACTTCCTCAAGCTCGGCGTTGAACTGCGCGGAGATGTGATGGGTAAGGCCTTCTTTGCTAATCATGTTGGCGTCCTTGGAACGTCCAGTAAGGTGCGGTCGACCGCAGCATCAGTTCAGTGAGCAACCAGCCACCTGCTAGCCGTAGCGACCGGTGATGTAGTCTTCGGTCTGCTTCTTCGCCGGGTTGGTGAACAGGGTATCGGTGTCACCAAATTCCACCAGTTTGCCCATGTACATGAACGCGGTGTAGTCGGAAACCCGCGCTGCCTGTTGCATGTTGTGGGTCACGATGACGATGGTGAACTTGGATTTCAGTTCGTAGATCAGCTCTTCGACTTTCAGCGTGGAAATCGGATCGAGTGCCGAGCAAGGTTCGTCGAGCAGCAGCACTTCCGGCTCCACGGCGATGGTGCGGGCGATCACCAGACGCTGCTGCTGGCCGCCGGACAAACCGAGGGCCGATTCGTGCAGGCGGTCCTTGACCTCGTCCCACAGCGCCGCGCCTTTTAAAGCCCACTCAACGGCTTCGTCGAGGATGCGCTTCTTGTTGATGCCTTGGATGCGCAGGCCGTAGACCACGTTTTCATAGATGGTCTTGGGAAACGGGTTGGGCTTCTGGAACACCATGCCCACCCGGCGACGCAGCTCGGCCACGTCTTCACCCTTGCGGTAGATGTTGGTGCCGTAGAGGTTGATTGCGCCCTCGACGCGGCAGCCGTCCACCAGATCATTCATCCGGTTGAAGGTGCGCAGCAAGGTCGACTTGCCGCAGCCGGACGGGCCGATAAAAGCGGTCACGCGCTGCTTCGGGATGTTCATGCTGACGTCGAACAGCGCCTGCTTGTCGCCGTAGTACAGGCTCAGGCTCGGGACTTCGATCGCCACGGTTTCCTGGGCCAGGCTCAGGCTCTGCTTGTCGCGACCCAGGGCTGACATGTTGATGCCGTGGGAATGGGTTTCATGTTGCATGGGATGCTCCCTGTGCTACCAATTCGTTTTGTGGGAGCGGGCTTGCTCGCGAAGGCGTCAGGTCAGTTGACCCATGTATTACTGATACACCGCATTCGCGAGCAAGCCCGCTCCCACATTTAGTCCGCGTTCACTTCAATTAACTGTCCAACGCTTTGTATTTTTCGCGCAGGTGGTTACGAATCCACACCGCCGAGAGGTTGAGCGTGGCGATCACCAGCACCAGCAGCAAGGCAGTGGCATACACCAGCGGCCGTGCGGCCTCGACGTTGGGGCTCTGGAAGCCGACGTCATAAATATGGAAGCCCAGGTGCATGATTTTCTGGTCCAGGTGCAGGTACGGGTAGTTGCCGTCCACCGGCAGCGACGGCGCCAGTTTCACCACACCTACCAGCATCAGCGGCGCCACTTCACCGGCGGCACGGGCCACGGCGAGGATCATGCCGGTCATCATCGCCGGGCTGGCCATCGGCAGGACGATCTTCCACAGCGTTTCCGCCTTGGTCGCGCCCAGTGCCAAAGAACCTTCACGTACGGTGCGAGGGATCCGCGCCAGGCCTTCTTCGGTGGCCACGATCACTACCGGTACCGCCAACAGCGCCAGGGTCAGGGACGCCCAGAGCAGGCCAGGCGTACCGAAGGTCGGTGCCGGCAAGGCTTCGGCGAAGAACAGCCGATCGACCGAGCCGCCCAGTACGTAGACAAAGAAGCCGAGGCCGAATACGCCGTAAACGATGGCGGGTACACCGGCCAGGTTGTTCACGGCGATGCGGATGATCCGCGTCAGGGTGTTCTGCTTGGCGTATTCACGCAGGTACACCGCCGCCAGCACACCGAACGGGGTCACGATCATCGCCATGATCAGCGTCATCATCACGGTGCCGAAGATCGCCGGGAAAATCCCGCCTTCGGTGTTGGCTTCCCGTGGATCGTCGCTGAGGAATTCCCAGATCTTGCTGAAGTAGAAGCCGATCTTGGTCATGTAACCCATGGCGTTCGGCTGGTAGGCATGCACCACCTTGCCGATGCCGATTTCGATTTCTTTACCGTTGGCATCGCGGGCGGTGAGGCTGTCGCGGTTGAACTGGGCATGCAGGTCCGCCAGGCGGGCTTCGATGTCCTTGTAGCGGTTGTTCAGTTCGGCGCGACCGCTGTCCATGTCGGCTTGAGCGGTGGCGTCCAGCTTGCCTTCCAGCTCCAGCTTGCGACCGTGCAGGCGGATGCGTTCGAGGCCGGCGTTGATTGCGCCGATGTCGGACTTCTCAAGGGTCTTGAGCTGGGCCGCGAGCTTGTTGACGCGGTCGACGCGGGCTTGCAGTTCCGGCCAGGCCGCCTCGCCTTCAGCGATGACCTTGCCGTCCTGCTTGACGTTGACCAGGGTGCCGTAGAAGTTGCCCCATTCACGCCGCTCGATAGCCATCAGCTCGACCGGCTTGGTCTGGTTGGTCAGCCACTCGCCGACGATCCAGGTGAAGTCGTTGCCGTTCAAGTCACGGTTGCCGACCTTGATCAGCTCGCGGGTCATGAACTCCGGGCCTTGGTCCGGCACCGGCAAGCCAGCGCTTTTCAGACGCTCGCGGGGCACTTCTTCTTTCTGCACCACTTCGCCGACGACGATATGGTTTTCCTGGCCCGGCACGTTGTAGCTGGCCTGGATGAGGTCGGCCGGCCAGAAGTGGCCCAAGCCACGCACGGCAATCACGGCCAGCAAACCAATGGTCATGATGACCGCGATGGACACCGCGCCACCGCTGATCCAGACGCCCGGGGCGCCGCTCTTGAACCATCCATTCAGGGAGTTCTGTTTCACAGACTTCTACCTTTCTTAAAGCGACGAGTATTTCTTGCGCAGACGCTGACGAATCAGCTCGGCGAGGGTGTTCATGACGAAGGTGAACAGCAGCAGTACCAGCGCCGAGAGGAACAGCACGCGGTAGTGGCTGCCGCCGACTTCCGATTCGGGCATTTCCACCGCGACGTTGGCCGCCAGGGTGCGCAGGCCTTCAAACAGGTTCATCTCCATCACCGGCGTGTTACCGGTGGCCATCAGCACGATCATGGTTTCACCGACCGCGCGGCCCATGCCGATCATCAGTGCCGAGAAGATGCCCGGGCTGGCGGTCAGGATCACCACGCGCGTCATGGTCTGCCATGGCGTGGCACCCAGGGCCAGGGAGCCCAGGGTCAGGCCGCGCGGCACGCTGAACACGGCGTCTTCGGCGATGGAGTAGATGTTCGGGATCACCGCGAAACCCATGGCCAGGCCGACTACCAGGGCGTTGCGCTGGTCGTAGGTAATGCCCAGGTCGTGGGAGATCCACATCCGCATGTCGCCGCCGAAGAACCAGGTTTCCAGGTACGGGCTCATGTACAGCGAGAGCCAGCCCACAAACAGAATTACCGGGATCAGGATCGCGCTTTCCCAGCCATCGGGAACCCGCAGGCGGATCGACTCAGGCAGGCGGCTGAAGATGAAGCCGGCGACCAGGATGCCAACCGGCAGCAGCATCAACAGGCTGAAAATCCCCGGCAAATGCCCTTCGACATACGGCGCCAGGAACAGGCCGGCGAAGAAACCGAGGATCACCGTCGGCATCGCTTCCATCAATTCGATCACCGGCTTGACCTTGCGGCGCAGGCTCGGGGCCATGAAGTAGGCGGTGTAGATCGCAGCGGCGACGGCCAGTGGCGCAGCCAGCAGCATGGCGTAGAACGCGGCCTTCAGGGTACCGAAGGTCAAGGGCGCCAGGCTCATTTTGGGTTCGAAGTCGGTGTTGGCGGCGGTCGATTGCCAGACGTATTTAGGCTCGTCGTAGTTTTCGTACCAGACCTTGCTCCACAACGCGCTCCAGGAAACTTCCGGGTGCGGGTTGTCCAGCAGCAGCGGTTGCAGCTTGCCGCCGGCTTCGACGATCACCCGGTTGGCCCGTGGCGACATGCCGAAGATGCCGGTGCCGTCCACCACCGGGTCCACCAGCAGCGTGCGGTGGGCGGTGCTGTGGAACACGCCGAACTTGCCGGAGGCGTCGAGGGCGGTGAAGCCTTTGCGACGCTCTTCGGCGGCGATTTCAACGATAGGCGCGGTGCCCATCTGGAAGGTGCGGATCTGCTTCAGGCGTTGTTCGCCGTCCGGGTCACGGGCCATGAACCACTGGGCCAGGCCGCCGCTGGAGTTACCGATGATCAGCGAGATGCCGCCCACCAGCTGGGTGCTGGCCGTGACTTGCGCTACGCCGTCGTCCAACAATTTGTAGCGACCGTTGAGGCTGTTGTCCCGCAGGCTGAAAACATCGGCCTGGGCGCGACCATTGATCACGTATAGCCATTGCTGGCGCGGATCAACGAAGATGGCTTTCACCGGCTCGGTCATTTGCGGCAGTTCGATGCGCTTCTGCTCGGTGGTGACTTCCTCGGTCATCATGTTTTCTTCACGGCTGATGGACAGCACGTTCAGATGAGCACCACTGGAACCGGCCACCACCAGCGTCGAATCGGTCGCATTCAGAGCGACGTGCTCAAGCGCGCGGCCTTGTTCGTCGAGGACGATCGGCGTTTCGCCGTAAGGGTATTCGACGGCGGGCGAGATGGTCTTCTTGCCTTCCGGGTACGACACTTTATACGTGTGGCGGAACACCAAAGACTGGCCGTTGGACAGGCCGAGGATCACCAGCGGGCTGCCGGGCTGGTCTTCACCGATGGAGGCGACCGTCACACCGGCCGGCAACGGCAGGTCAACGCGCTTGAGTTCGGCACCCGTGTCAACGTTGAAGAACAGCGCCTGGCCCTTGTCGGAAACCCGCATGGCGACCTGGTTCTGTTCTTCCATGGAGATCATCAGCGGCTTGCCGGCGTCCTGCATCCAGGCAGGCGTCAGAGCGTCTTCCTTGGTCAGGTTGGCGCCGTGGAACAGCGGGGCCACCACGTAGGCGAGGAAGAAGAAGATCAAGGTGATAGCGCCCAGGACGGCAAGGCCGCCCACCAGCACGTACCAACGGGTCAGGCGATCCTTGAGCGCGCGGATGCGGCGCTTGCGTTGCAGCTCAGGCGTATTGAAATCAATGCGCTTGGGGGGAGAAGTCGTCGTCATGGTGGAATTGGCCAGATCATTCATGCGCACACCCTAGCGATCCTGTATGACAGAAAGATGACAATGCAGTGACGCAAGAAATCCGCCGCGTAGCAGGGCTGGCAGCGGATTAAAAAATGGGAGGCGAGGTCCAGGTCTTGCAGACCCCGCCCAGGCCTTGAACGGTGGGTGAACCCAGGTTCAAGGCAGGTTTACCGGCGGCTTATTTGCCACCCTCTTTCAGGCCCAGGTCAGCCAGTGCCTTGGCGGCAACTTTGGCTGGCAGCGGGATGTAGCCGTCTTTCACTACAACTTCCTGGCCCTGTTTGGACAGGACCAGCTTCACGAACTCGGCTTCCAGCGGGGCCAGAGGCTTGTTCGGGGCTTTGTTGACGTAGACGTAGAGGAAGCGCGACAGCGGGTATTTGCCGTTCAGGGCGTTTTCTTCGGTGTCTTCGATGAAGTCAGTGCTGCCTTTCTTGGCCAGGGCCACGGTCTTCACGCTGGCGGTTTTGTAACCGATGCCCGAGTAACCGATACCGTTCAGCGAAGAGCTGATGGACTGCACAACCGACGCCGAACCTGGTTGTTCGTTCACGTTAGGTTTGTAGTCGCCTTTGCACAGGGCTTCTTCCTTGAAGTAGCCGTAAGTGCCGGATACCGAGTTACGACCGAACAGTTGCACTGGCTTGTTGGCCAGGTCGCCGGTCACGCCCAGGTCGCCCCAGGTTTTGACATCAGCTTTGGCGCCGCACAGACGAGTCGAAGAGAAGATCGCGTCGACTTGTTCCATGGTCAGGTGCTGGATCGGGTTGTCCTTGTGCACGAACACGGCCAGGGCATCCACGGCAACCGGAATAGCGGTTGGTTTGTAGCCGTACTTCTGCTCGAAGGCAGCCAGTTCGGTGTCCTTCATCTTGCGGCTCATCGGGCCCAGGTTGGAGGTGCCTTCAGTCAGCGCAGGAGGAGCAGTGGCGGAGCCGGCGGCCTGAATCTGGATGTTGACGTTCGGGTATTCCTTTTTGTAACCCTCAGCCCACAGGGTCATCAGGTTTGCCAAGGTATCGGAACCAACGCTGGACAGGTTGCCCGACACACCAGTGGTCTTCACGTAAGCCGGAATTGCCGGGTCAACACCAGCGGCTACCGCGTTAGCGGTCGCAACGCCAGCAGCGACAAAAGTCATTGCCGCCATCAAACGTTTCAGTTTCATGCCTTGCTCCTAGCAGATAGGGATAGTTGGATCGGGGCCAAGTATCGGTAGGCCGTGTGAACACTCTATGTCTGGAATATGACAATTAGATGAAAGGCCAGCATTTATGAAAAAGCTGACAGGAAGGAGAAACTTCAATAAATCCGGGACTTGCGAGGAGGTGGGAGCGATTTCGTGGAAACAATCTGTATCGTTGTAAGGCAAAATCTGTGGCGAGGGAGCTTGCTCCCGTTGGGTCGCGTAGCGGCCCCCAAAATGGAACTGCTGCGCAGTTCAACGGGAGCAAGCTCCCTCGCCACAAGGTTATCCGTCAGTTTTCAAAAAACGTGTCAGCGCCCACGCTTCCACAGATACCCGCCCACGGCCATCCCCATCACGCACAGGACAGCCACGTAGTACGCCGGGCCCATGGGACTTTCTTTCATCAGCAGCGACACCGCCAAGGGTGTCAGGCCACCGAACACGGCATAAGCGACGTTGTAGGAGAACGACAAACCACTGAAACGCACCACTGGCGGGAATGCCTTCACCATGACATAGGGCACCACACCGATGGTGCCTACAAACAGGCCGGTCAAGGCGTACAACGGGAACAGCCAATCCGGGTGAGCCATCAGGCTGTGATAGAGCGTCCAGGACGTTGCCAGCAACAGCGCACAGCCGATGATCAACACACGCCCGGCACCGAATCGGTCGGCCAGGGCCCCGGAGGCAATACACCCCAGGCTCAGGGTGACGATGGCCAGGCTATTGGCCTGCAGCGCCACCGTAGGGCTGAAGTGGTAGACCGTTTGCAGCACGGTCGGCGTCATCAGGATCACAACGACCACACCGGCCGAAAGCAACCAGGTCAGCAACATCGACAACACGATGGCACCACGGTGGTCACGCAGCACCGCGCGCAATGGCAGCTCGGCCGCCAGGGTCTTGCGCTGTTGCATCTCGGCGAAGATCGGGGTTTCGTGCAGCCAGCGACGCAGGTACACCGACAGCAAGCCAAACACACCACCCAGCAGGAACGGAATCCGCCAGGCGTAATCCGACACCTGCTCCGGGGTGTAGAGCGTGTTGATGGCAGTGGCCACCAGCGAACCCAACAGGATGCCGGCCGTCAGGCCGCTGGTCAGGGTGCCACAGGCATAGCCAATATGACGCGGCGGCACATGCTCGGAAACGAACACCCACGCGCCTGGTACTTCACCGCCAATCGCCGCGCCCTGGATCACGCGCATCAGCAGCAACAGGATCGGCGCCCACAGGCCGATCTGCGCATAGGTCGGCAGCAGGCCCATGATCAGGGTCGGCACGGCCATCATGAAGATGCTCAGGGTGAACATCTTCTTGCGCCCCAGCAGGTCGCCGAAGTGCGCCATGATGATCCCGCCCAACGGCCGCGCCAGGTAGCCGGCGGCGAAAATGCCGAAGGTCTGCATCATGCGCAGCCATTCGGGCATCTCGGCAGGGAAAAACAGTTTCCCGACCACTGTGGCGAAAAACACGAAAATGATGAAGTCGTAGAACTCCAGCGCCCCGCCCAAGGCAGACAGCGACAGGGTTTTGTAGTCGTTGCGGGTCAGCGGGCGCGAAGGTTGCGCACTGCTTGCGGGCACGGAGGACATGGCAAGGCTTCTCTTATAGTAGTCAGGACGGCAAGCCCGGGACTTGCGGCAGGTTTGGCAAGATAGCAAATCGCTTGAAAAAGCACAGCGTCGGGCCGTTAACAGTTCAGATAAGCGAAATATTCCCGTCGCAGAACTGCAATTAACATGAGCAGGAGCACAGTTGCCGGAAAAAGCCGCGATACAGCTTCTATTTACCGACCAAATGAGCGACGGGAGGTCGTCGTGGCGCCGACGGCTCGATATACTCGCCCATTGCAAGCGCCAGACCCGCATCCTTGAGGGGCTGCTGTGCCAAAACGCCGTTGGTGTCCTCCAGCCGATTTGGCAGAGTTTCCCTTTAGTACGCCTTACGAGAAACGCATCGAGCGGTGTATGTTGGTGCTGAAACGTTTTTCCAGAAGACGGCTATCCACTTGAAATACCCATAAAGCGTCACGGGTCAGAGGCACCGGCATGATCGAACTCGAACAAGAAGATCCTATCCCGCAAGGCGATCTCGCCCTGCAAATCACCGCACTCCCGCGTGAAACCAACGGTTTCGGCGACATCTTCGGCGGCTGGCTGGTCGCGCAGATGGACCTGGCCGGCACAGCCATGGCGAGCAAGGTTGCCGGTGGCCGCGTCGCGACCGTCGCGATTGATCGCATGGCATTCCTGGTGCCAGTGGCCGTCGGCGCGCAGTTGTCCTTCTATACCCAGGCCCTGGAAATCGGCCGCAGCTCGATCCAGATGATGGTCGAAGTGTGGAGCGACGACCCGCTGTCCAGTGAATGGCGCAAAGTCACCGAGGCTGTGTTTGTGTTCGTTGCCATCGATGGCAGCGGTCGCACCCGGTCGGTTCCGTCGCGGGCGCGTTAAACATCGCGACGTTTTGACGGTCCATTGCCCCATTGTCTGCCATTGAGAGCGCGCGCCTATGTCTACGCCCAACGTTGAAACCGTAAAACTGGATGAGCTGAACGCTTGGCGCATCCGCCATAACGGGGCCGAATTGGTGGTCGCCCAGCAAGGCGCGCACATCGTCAGTTACCAGCGCACCGGCGAGAAGGCGCTGATCTGGCCCAATGACACCGTGGTATTCAAGAAAGGCAAAGGCATTCGTACCGGCGTGCCGGTGTGCTGGCCGTGGTTTGGCGTGTTCGACCGCAATCCGCAAAGCGTCAAGGCCATGTACCAGGGCGACGAGCCAGCTGGGGCGCATGGGTTCGTACGGACCGCCGACTGGACGTTGGCTGGCGTGGAAGCTGAAGGCGCAGCGTTGCGGGTTGAACTGGAACTGCCGGTGCCTGAAGGTGGCTTCCCGGGTTGGCCGCATCTAGTTGACCTGAAGATGAGCCTCCTGCTGGATGATCAACTGCACATCCGCCTGACCAGCCACAACCGTGGCACCGAGACCGTCAGCCTCAGCCAGGCGCTGCACAGTTATTTTGCGGTCAGTGATGTGCGCAACGTGCAGGTCGACGGCCTGGACGGGCGAGCCTATATCGACACCGCCGACGGCTGGAGCCACAAGCAGCAATCCGGGCTCCTGCACTTCACCGCCGAGACCGACCGCATCTACCTCGACACGCCAGCGCAACTGAACATTGTCGATAAAGACTGGCAGCGCCGCGTTCAACTCACCAGCACAGGTTCGCGCTCGACGGTGATCTGGAACCCGTGGACTGAACGTGCCAAGGCTTTCAGCGACATGGCCGACGATGGCTGGCAGGGCATGCTGTGCATCGAGACCGCGAACGTGCTGGACGATGTGGTGACACTGGCGCCGGGTGAAAGCCATACCCTGGGCGTGAGCATCGCCGGTATTGCCCTGTAAACCCAATCAAAAATGTGGGAGCGGGCTTGCTCGCGAATGCGGTTTTCCAGTTAGTGTATGTGCTGACTGACACACCGCTTTCGCGAGCAAGCCCGCTCCCACATTAGGTTCTGCGTCAGATCAGAGATCCGACTCTTTAACCGCCCGCACTTTCCCCGCATCCAGCGCATACGCCGCATCGGCCAGGTCATTGTTGACCTTCTCCACCTTCAGCGTGCCCGTCACCCACAGCGGCGTGTAGATATCATCCAGCTTCAAACCCTTGGGATAACGCACCAGCACCAACTGGTTGGGCGGCGGTGGCGGAACGTGGATGCAGGCGCCCGGGTAAGGCACCAGGAAGAACAGCGTGCTGCGGCCCTTGGCGTCGGTTTCCAGTGGCACGGGGTAGCCGCCGATGCGGATGTTCTTGCCGTTCATGGCAGCCACGGTCTTGGTGGAATACATCACCGCCGGCAAGCCCTTGCTCTGCTTCAGGCCACCCTTTGCGGTGAACGTGCCTTGGGCTTCCGGGGAGTTGTGGTCGATTTCCGGCATTTCTTCGAGGGCTTTCTGGTCCGACTTGGGCATCAGTTCCAGCCAGTCGGTTTCCGGCAGTTCGCCAGCGTGGGCCAACCCGGTGCATAGAAGAAGGGATAACAGGAGACGGCGCATGGAGAAGCTCGGCAAGGATTACAGTGCCGGCATTCTAGCCCCCTGCGCCTGCGCAGCGCAGAGGGCTTGGTCGCTAAATTACTTCTTTTTCAGCAAACCGTAGATCACCAGCAACACCACGGCACCCACCAGCGCACCAATGAAGCCTGCACCTTGGCCAGCCTGATAGATGCCCAGTGCCTGGCCACCATAGGTAGCAACCAGCGAACCGGCGATACCCAGCAGGATGGTCATGATCCAGCCCATGCTGTCGTCGCCTGGTTTCAGGAAACGCGCCAGCAGGCCGACGATCAAACCGATAAAGATGGTTCCAATGATACCCATGGCATTTCCCTCTGATTGAAGTGAGCTAAGTCAAAGCCTAGTCAGACTTTGGCTTCCTGCAATCAGAGGGTGGCGGGTACCAATGGTTCCCGCCCGGCCTTGGGTTATTGCTCAGCGATCAGCGCTTCGACCTTGAGGATCTGCGCTTGCAGCGTCGCGCGGTCCTTGCAGCGCAGGTTGGCGTGGCCGACCTTGCGCCCGGCCTTGAACGCCTTGCCGTAGTGATGCAGATGGCAGTCATCAATCGCGATCACGCGATCAACCGGCGGTACCACGCCGATGAAGTTGAGCATGGCGCTCTCGCCGACCTTGGCCGTGGAGCCCAAGGGCAAGCCCGCCACCGCCCGCAGGTGGTTTTCGAACTGGCTGCACTCGGCGCCTTCGGTGGTCCAGTGCCCGGAGTTGTGCACGCGCGGGGCGATTTCGTTGGCCTTGAGGCCTCCGTCGACTTCAAAGAACTCGAACGCCATCACGCCGACGTAATCCAGTTGCTTGAGCACACGGCTCGAATAATCTTCGGCCAGGGCTTGCAGCGGGTGGTCGGTGCTGGCCACGGACAGCTTGAGGATGCCGCTGTCGTGGGTGTTGTGTACCAGCGGGTAGAAGCGGGTTTCGCCATCCCGGGCACGCACGGCGATCAGCGAGACTTCGCCGGTGAACGGCACGAAGCCTTCCAGCAGGCAGGCGACGCTGCCCAGTTCGGCGAAGGTACCGACCACGTCAGCGGCGGTGCGCAGGACTTTCTGGCCCTTGCCGTCGTAACCCAGGGTGCGAGTCTTCAGCACGGCCGGCAGGCCGATGGAGGCGACTGCGGCGTCCAGGTCAGCCTGGGACTGGATGTCGGCGAAGGCCGGCGTCGGGATGCCCAGGTCCTTGAACATGCTCTTCTCGAACCAGCGGTCACGAGCGATGCGCAAGGCTTCGGCGCTCGGGTACACCGGCACGAACTGCGACAGGAAGGCTACGGTTTCAGCCGGGACACTTTCGAACTCGAAGGTCACCAGGTCGACTTCATCGGCCAGTTGGCGCAGGTGATCCGGGTCGCTGTAATCAGCCCGCAGATGTTCACCCAACGCAGCCGCACAGGCGTCCGGCGCCGGGTCCAGGAAAGCGAAGTTCATCCCCAGCGGCGTACCCGCCAGGGCCAGCATGCGGCCCAGTTGGCCGCCACCGATTACACCGATTTTCATCGTCAACAACCTCAGGCAATGCGTGGGTCTGGATTGTCCAGGACGCTGTCTGTCTGTTCAGCACGGAATTTTTTCAGCACCGCGTGGAACTGCGGGTGCTTGGCACCGAGGATGCTGGCGGACAGCAAGGCTGCGTTGATCGCGCCGGCCTTGCCGATCGCCAGGGTGGCCACCGGAATACCGGCGGGCATCTGCACGATGGACAACAGCGAATCCACGCCCGAGAGCATCGACGACTGCACCGGAACGCCAAGTACTGGCAGGTGAGTCTTGGCGGCACACATGCCTGGCAAGTGAGCTGCACCGCCGGCACCGGCGATAATCACCTCGATGCCACGGGATTCTGCTTCATCGGCATACTGGAAGAGCAAATCCGGAGTGCGGTGGGCGGAAACCACCTTCACTTCATAGGGAATGCCGAGTTTTTCCAGCATATCGGCGGTGTGGCTAAGGGTGGACCAATCGGACTTGGAGCCCATGATCACGCCAACCAATGCACTCATCGTCGTGCCTCTTCTCTCTGGGCGCCCGCAGGCGCGTCAAAAAACAACAAGCCACGCGGGAAATCCGGCGTGGCTTGTTGTACGAATTAAGGCCGGTTGGACCGGCCGAAGGCCGCGCAGTATACCGTAATAACGCAGATAAACAGCCCCTGGAATGACCATCTGTCTTACACCTCAACAGGCGGTTTTATTGACTTCCAGGTCAGCGAACTCACCAGAAAACTAATGTGGGAGCGGGCTTGCTCGCGAAGGCGGTGGATCAGCCACAGATGGGTTGACTGACACTACGCTTTCGCGAGCAAGCCCGCTCCCACATTTGATCTGTGTGGGCTCAGGTATTCTGCGCCGCACCACCTTCCAGCTTGCGCCACAGCAACCGCACGTTCGCCTTGCGCACCAAGGCACAGCGGTACAGCCGGATCTCCAGCGGCACATGCCATTGCGGGCCGCCGCACACCACCAGTTCGCCCCGGGCCAACTCGGCGCGCACGCTCAACTGCGGCACCCAGGCAATGCCCAGGCCTTCGAGGGCCATGCTTTTCAGGCTGTCGGCCATGGCGGTTTCATAAATCGTCGTGAAGCGCAGCGCCCGCTGGCGCAGCAGCAGGTTTACCGAACGCCCCAGGAAAGCCCCGGCGCTGTAGGCCAGCAGCGGCACACTGCCCTCGCCTTCCAGGTCGAACAGCGGCTTTCCATCGGCATCGGCGGCGCACACTGGCAGCATCTCGGTGTTGCCCAGGTGCAGCGACGGGAAGATTTCCGGGTCCATCTGCATGGCCGCATCCGGGTCGTAGAACGCCAGCATCAAATCGCAACCGCCTTCGCGCAAGGCATGCACGGCGTCACCCACGTTGGTGGCAACCAACCGCGTGGCGATGTTCAGTCCTTCGTTGCGCAACTGCGCGATCCAGCGCGGGAAGAAACCCAACGCCAGGGAGTGCGCCGCGGCCACTTGCATGACTTCGCCCTGCCCGCCTTCCAGATGATGCAAGTGCCGCAGCACTTCACCGAGTTGCTCGACCACGGTACGCGCGGTGACCAGGAACAACTGCCCCGCCGCCGTCAGTTCGACCGGCGTGCGCGAGCGATTGACCAGAGTCAGCCCCAGCGCGGCCTCCAGGCTGCGAATGCGTCGACTGAACGCCGGCTGGGTGACAAAGCGCCGCTCCGCCGCCTGGGAGAAGCTGCGGGTGGCAGCCAGGGCGCTAAAGTCTTCCAGCCATTTGCTTTCAAGGTTCATCACATCCTCCCGGGGCATGCACCATTTTGGCACACACGACCGTTATGGTAACGGGGTCACACCGACATTATGCCGTTTATGCATAGCCCAGTGTTTAACAGCATTGGCCCAAAATCTCCTGCAAGCCTAGCATTCACAGCGTTCCGGCCTAGCCCGGGTCCATATCGAGATGATTTCCGTCATGTCCTCCGCTGCATCTTTCCGCACAGAAAAAGACCTGCTTGGCGTACTCGAAGTACCCGCTCAAGCGTATTACGGCATCCAGACCCTGCGAGCGGTGAATAACTTCCGCCTCTCGGGCGTTCCGATTTCGCATTACCCGAAATTGGTGGTCGGCCTGGCAATGGTCAAGCAGGCAGCTGCTGACGCCAACCGCGAGCTGGGCCAGCTCAGCGAAGCCAAGCATGCTGCCATCAGCGAAGCCTGTGCCCGTCTGATCCGCGGCGATTTCCACGAAGAGTTCGTGGTGGACATGATTCAAGGCGGCGCTGGCACTTCAACCAACATGAATGCCAACGAAGTTATCGCCAACATCGCGCTGGAGGCCATGGGCCACAGCAAGGGCGAATACCAATACCTGCACCCCAACAACGACGTGAACATGGCGCAGTCGACCAACGACGCCTACCCGACCGCGATCCGCCTGGGTTTGCTGCTGGGCCACGACGCCTTGTTGGCCAGCCTCGACAGCCTGATCCAGGCGTTCGCTGCCAAAGGTGAAGAATTCAGCCACGTCCTGAAGATGGGCCGTACCCAGTTGCAAGACGCCGTGCCGATGACCCTCGGCCAGGAATTCCGTGCCTTCGCCACCACCCTCGGTGAAGACCTGGCTCGCCTGAAGACCCTGGCGCCTGAGCTGCTGACTGAAGTGAACCTGGGCGGCACCGCCATCGGTACCGGCATCAACGCCGACCCGCGTTACCAGGCCCTGGCCGTGCAACGCCTGGCCACCATCAGCGGCCAGCCGCTGGTACCGGCTGCCGACCTGATCGAAGCCACCTCCGACATGGGCGCCTTCGTACTGTTCTCCGGCATGCTCAAGCGTACCGCGGTGAAGCTGTCGAAGATCTGCAACGACCTGCGCCTGCTGTCCAGCGGCCCACGCACCGGCATCAACGAAATCAACCTGCCAGCGCGTCAGCCAGGCAGCTCGATCATGCCCGGCAAGGTCAACCCGGTCATCCCGGAAGCCGTGAACCAGGTAGCGTTCCAGATCATCGGTAACGACTTGGCACTGACCATCGCGGCCGAAGGCGGCCAGCTGCAACTGAACGTGATGGAGCCGCTGATCGCCTACAAGATCTTCGACTCGATCCGCTTGCTGCAACGCGCCATGGATATGCTGCGCGAGCACTGCATCGTCGGCATCACCGCCAACGAAGCCCGCTGCCGCGAACTGGTGGAACACTCCATCGGCCTGGTCACCGCGCTGAACCCGTACATCGGCTATGAAAACGCCACCCGCATCGCCCGCATCGCCCTTGAAAGCGGCCGCGGCGTGCTGGAACTGGTGCGCGAAGAAGGCTTGCTCGACGACGCCATGCTCGACGACATCCTGCGCCCCGAAAACATGATCGCTCCACGTTTGGTCCCGTTGAAGGCCTAAGCGTTTGTTGCACCGCTCACCAGGTTGAGGGACTAGACACCTCTCACCTTTTGAGGGCCTGAAGGCTCGTTCTTCAGGCCCTTTTTTTTTGCTTGTAGGAGCGAGCTTGCTCGCGAAAAACGCAAGGAGACCGCAATCATCCAGACAGCCAAGATCACCGTTAACGACCTTCGCGAGCAAGCTCGCTCCTACAAACCTTTAATCGCCTCGTGCAGACGGATCACACACTCCTAGGTATAGTGCCGCCCCTCTTCGCGTCAGCGGTCGTCGGTAACGAGACCCTGGTAAGCGCGAAACCGCATGAATAACAACACCCGCAAAAGGATTGGGGTCGAAGCGTCGTGCACTGCCTGGTGCCGAGCGATGCGTCGGACCGTCCTGCGTTTGCCATTAGAAAAATCAGCGAGGAACACTCCATGCTAGAAGTCATCAACGACTTCCTCTCAGGGAAAGTATTGATCGTGCTCATTGTCGGGCTCGGTGGTTACTTCACGATCCGCTCGCGTTTCGTTCAGTTGCGTCACTTTTTCCACATGTTTTCGGTATTTCGCGACAGCCTGAAAAGCAGCGCCGGCCAGCTCAGCTCGTTCCAGGCGCTGATGCTCAGCCTCGCCGGGCGCGTGGGTGCCGGCAACATCGCAGGCGTCGGCATTGCCGTGACCCTGGGTGGCCCGGGCGCCGTATTCTGGATGTGGGTCACCGCACTGGTGGGCATGTCCTCGAGCTTTATCGAGTGCTCCCTCGGCCAGCTCTACAAACGCACCGACGCTGAAGGCACCTACCGTGGCGGCCCGGCGTATTACATCCAGCACGGCCTGCACAAACGCTGGTTGGGCATGGTGATGGCATTCCTGCTGCTGGTGACCTTCGGTTTCGCCTTCAACGGCCTGCAAGCCCACGCCGTAACCCACTCGCTGAACAACGCGTTTGGCCTCGACACCACCTACACCGGCCTGGCCCTGGCTGTGCTGCTGGGCTTGGTGTTCATTGGCGGGATCAAGCGTATCGCCTCGATCGCCGACCTGCTGGTGCCGGTCAAGACCCTGGTCTACATCGCCGTGACCCTGTACGTGATCGTGCTGCAATTCGACCACGTGCCAGCCATGCTCGCGACCATCGTCAAGAGCGCCTTCGGCCTCGACCAAGCCTTCGGTGGCCTGGTGGGGAGCGCGATCATCATGGGTGTGAAGCGCGGCGTGTTCGCCAACGAAGCCGGTCTGGGCAGTGCGCCTAACGTGGCGGCAGTCGCGTCCGTAGAGCACCCGATCGCCCAAGGCGTGGTGCAAGCGTTCAGCGTGTTCCTCGACACCTTTGTGATCTGCACCTGCACCGCGTTGCTGATCCTGCTCTCGGGTTTCTACACCCCGGGCTTTGAAGGCGACGGCATTGCCCTGACCCAGAACTCCCTGGCGGCAGTGGTCGGTGACTGGGGCCGGATGTTCATCTCGGTGGCCTTGGCGTTGTTCGTGTTCACCTCGATCATGTACAACTACTACCTCGGCGAGAGCAACCTGCGCTTCATCGTGGGCGACAATCGCAAGGTGTTGATGGGCTACCGTGCGCTGGTGCTGGTGCTGATTTTCTGGGGTTCCATCGAGAACCTCGGCACCGTGTTCGCTTTCGCCGACATCACCATGACCATGCTCGCGTTCGTCAACCTGTTTGCCCTGGCGTTCCTGTTCAAGATCGCCATGCGTATCCTGAATGACTACGACGGCCAGCGTGCTGCGGGCATCAAGACTCCGGTGTTTGATTCCAGCAAGTTCCCGGACCTGGACCTGGACCGCAAGGCCTGGCCGGCGAACCCGGTGAAGGCTGAGCCAACCGCTCAAGCATCGGTTGAACTGAGCGCTCAAACGCAACGCTAAACCTAGATAGATGACACGCCGCCCGGCCTTGGGCATGCTCTGGGCCCGGCGGCGTTTTTCGTTCAGGAGATTCTTCAATGCAACCAGCCAACAACGTCATGGTGCTCTACACCGGCGGCACCATCGGCATGCAGGCCAGCGCAAACGGCCTGGCCCCCGCTTCGGGTTTTGAAGCGCGAATGAGCGAAGCCCTCGCCCAACTGAATATGCCAGCCTGGCGCTTCCGGGAAATGTCCCCGCTGATCGACAGCGCCAACATGACCCCCGCCTACTGGCAGCGCCTGCGCGCCGCCGTGATTGAGGCGGTGGACGAGGGCTGCGACGCCGTACTGGTGCTGCACGGCACCGACACCCTGGCCTACAGCGCGGCCGCCATGAGTTTCCAACTGCTGGGCCTGCCCGCACCGGTGCTGTTCACCGGCTCGATGCTGCCTGCCGGCGTGCCCGACAGCGATGCCTGGGAAAACGTCAGCGGTGCGTTGGCAGCCTTGGGCGAAGGCCTGGCGCCGGGCGTGCAACTGTACTTCCACGGTGCACTGATGGCCCCGACCCGTTGCGCGAAAATCCGCAGTTTTGGTCGCCATCCGTTTGCCGCGTTACGGCGTAATGGCGGCGTGGCCAAGGCCGAACTGGTGCCAGCAGCGCTGCATTACCGCCAGGCCAAGGCGCTGGCCAATGTGGGCGTGCTGCCACTGGTGCCGGGCATCGCCGCCGCGCAATTGGACGGGTTGATCGACAGTGGCATCCAGGCGCTGGTGCTGGAATGCTTCGGCAGCGGCACCGGGCCGAGCGACAACCCGCAGTTCCTCGCCAGCCTCCAGCGCGCGCAGGATAACGGCGTGGTGGTGGTGGCAATTACCCAATGCCATGAAGGCGGCGTGGAGCTGGATGTATACGAAGCCGGTAGCCGCTTGCGTGGCGTGGGCGTGTTGTCAGGTGGCGGTATGACCCGGGAAGCCGCGTTCGGCAAGCTCAATGCCTTGATCGGCGCCGGGCTGGACACCGCCGAAGTCCGCCGCCTGGTCGAACTCGACCTGTGCGGCGAACTGAGCTGACCGGCATATAACTTGCTCCTCTTCCAGCCATCCCCTGGCTGGAAGCACCCATGCTGCACTCCCACCTCACCACCCTCAACGCCGTCTCGCTGGTGCTCAACACCTTCAAGGCCGAAGGCCAACCCGCCGAGGCCTTGCTGGCCGGCAGCGGTATCTGCGCGGCGGACTTGAGCCGCGCCGACACCCGTATCACCACCAACCAGGAGATGCGCGTGTGCGCCAACGCCGTGGCACTGCGCCGGGATATCGGCCTGGAGCTGGGCCGGCAAATGCACGTTTCGTCCTATGGCATGCTCGGTTACGCACTGCTCACCAGTGCCACCTTCGGTGACGCTTTGCGCCTGGCGCTGCGGTATCCGGCGCTGCTGGGAACACTTTTCGAGCTGGACCTCGAGGAAGACGGCACGCGCATCTGGTTCAGCGCCGCGGATTACCGAGAAAATCCGGCACTGGAAATGTTCAACGTCGAACTCTGCCTGGCCTCGTTGAAGGTGATCTGCGACGACCTGCTGGGGCATGCCTTGCCGCTGCTGGGTGCGCGCTTTGAACATGACGCCCCGGATTACCGCGCGCGGTACGCCGAAAGCTTTGCCTGCTCGCTGCAATTCGGCGCCACCGCCAACGCGTTTGCCTTCGACCGAAGCTGGCTGGACCAGCCCCTGCCGTTAGCCGACGCCGTCACCCACCAGGCCATGGCCGAGCGCTGCCGCAAGCAAAACACCGAGTTCACCGGGCGCCAGGCCTGGCTGGGCAAGATTCGCCACCTGCTCGCCAGCCAACTCAGCGCCGCGCCGGGCCTCGACGGCCTGGCCGAACAGATGAACTGCTCCCCCCGCACGCTACGCCGGCACCTGCATGACTTGGGCTGCAGCTATCAGGAGTTGCTGGACGAGCTACGCTTCGAGCGGGCCAAACGGTTGCTGGGCGAGGATGAACTGCCTATTTACCGAATTGCCGAGGCGCTGGGCTTCAGCGAAACCGCGAGTTTCCGTCACGCCTTTGTGCGCTGGAGCGGCGTAGCGCCCAGCCAGTTCCGCCCCTGAAGCCACTTGGTGGGGCGTGGCCGCGCCATTTCGGGGCGAATTGCGGTCACACACTTTGGCCATATTGATCCCCTTTTGGCCGCTCCTGCCATTCTCATAAATCCCGCCCGCCGCAAGACTGGACCTCACCGATTCAGCCTGCGGAGAACAACAATATGCTGACGATCTACTCGGACGATCACCACCTGCACCATGGCCGATGCGAGTTGATGGACGGGCAACTGATGCCGTGTTTTGAAATGCCCTCGCGCGCCGACCATGTGTTGCAACGGGTCAAGGAGCGCGAACTGGGACCGGTGCAAGCGCCCAACGATTTTGGCCTGGCGCCGCTGCAACGCATTCACAGCCCCGCCTATCTGGACTTCTTTAAAGGCGCCTGGGAGCGCTGGACCGCGTACGGCCAGGACGGAGATCTGCTGCCCTACACCTGGCCCGCACGCACTTTGCGCCGGGTCATCCCCACCAGCCTGCACGGCCAGCTCGGCTATTACAGCTTCGACGGCGGCGCGCCGATCACCGCCGGTACCTGGCAAGCGGCCTACAGCGCAGCGCAAGTCGCGCTGACTGCGCAACAGGCGATGCAGCAAGGCGCCCACAGTGCCTTCGCCCTGTGCCGCCCGCCCGGGCACCATGCCGCCAGCGACTTGATGGGCGGCTATTGCTACCTGAACAACGCGGCGATCGCAGCCCAGGCGTTTCTCGACCAGGGCCACAAGAAGGTCGCAATCCTCGACGTGGACTACCACCACGGCAACGGTACCCAGTCGATTTTCTACGAGCGCAGCGATGTGCTGTTCACCTCGATCCATGGCCATCCGGAAGCGGAATTTCCGTTCTTCCTGGGCTATGCCGACGAGTCGGGCGAAGGCGCCGGTGAAGGTTTCAACTTCAATTATCCCTTACCCGCCGGCTCTGGCTGGGACCGCTGGAGCGCCGCGCTGGAGCAGGCGTGTGAGGAGATTGAGCGCTATGGCGCCGACATCATCGTGGTCTCGCTGGGCGTGGACACCTTCAAGGACGACCCGATCTCCCAGTTCAAGCTCGACAGCCCGGACTACCTGGCGATGGGCGCGCGAATCGCCCGCCTCGGCAAACCGACGCTGTTTGTGATGGAAGGCGGCTACGCCGTGGAAGAAATCGGCATCAATGCCGTCAACGTTCTCGAAGGTTTTGAGGGATTCGTCCAATGAACATGCTCAAGCATCTCGTCCTCTGCGCCGCCGTGCTGAGCGGGGCCGCGCACGCCGAAGAAAGAACCCTGCGGGTCTACAACTGGTTCGACTACATCACCCCCAAGGCCCTGGAAGATTTCAAGGCGCAGAACCCCAGCGTCAAGCTGGTCTACGACATCTTCGACACCAACGAAGCCCTTGAGGCCAAGCTGCTGACCGGCAACTCCGGCTATGACGTGGTGGTGCCGTCCAACGTGTTCCTGGCCAAGCAGATCGAAGCCTCGGTGTTCCAGCCGCTGGACCGCAGCAAACTGCCCAACTGGAACCACCTCGATCCCAAGTTGATGAAGCTGATCGAGGCCAACGACCCGGGTAATAAGTTCGCCGTGCCCTACATGTACGGCACCATCCTGATCGGCTTCAACCCGGACAAGGTCAAGGCCGCGCTGGGTGCCAACGCGCCCGTGGACAGCTGGGACTTGATCTTCAACGTCGAAAACATCAGCAAGCTCAAGCAATGCGGCGTGGCGCTGCTGGATTCGCCGTCGGAGATCCTGCCGCTGGCCTTGCAGCACCTGGGCCTGGACCCCAACAGCAGCAACCCGGCGGACTATGTCAAAGCCGAAGCGCTGCTGATGAAGATCCGTCCGTACATCACCTATTTCCACTCGTCCAAGTACATGGCCGACATTGCCAACGGTGACATCTGCGTGGCGGTCGGCTATTCCGGCAGCTTCTCCCAGGCCGCCAACCGCGCCAAGGAAGCCAAGAACGGCGTGACCGTGGACATGCGCTTGCCGAAAGAAGGTGCGCCAATCTGGTTCGATATGCTCGCCATCCCCAAAGGCGCCAAGGACCCGGAAGACGCCTACACCTTTATCAACTACCTGCTGCAACCGGGCGTGATCGCGCCGATCAGTGACTTTGTCGGTTATCCCAACCCCAACAAGGACGCCACCGGTTTGGTGGACCCGGCCATTCGCAACAACCCCAACCTGTACCCGACCGAGGCCGCCATGGCCACGCTGTATACCCTCAAGCCGCTGGGACGTGATGCCGAACGGGCCAGGACCCGCGCCTGGACCAAGATCAAGTCCGGCACCTGATCGGTTGCCGCCGGTTGCGCCTCAGCGCGTAACCGGCGCGCGCCAAACCTGGCTCAAGCGCTTCAACGCCTGGCTGATCTGCGCCTCGGGCACGGCAGCAAACCCCAACACCAATCCTGCACGCTGATCCAGCGGTGTAAGCGAGTCCGGCAACCAATAGCTGCTCAGGCCATTGATCTCCACACCCACCGCCGCGGCCTGTGCGATCAGCGCCTGTTCCCGCGCCAGGCTATCGACCCGCACGGTCAAGTGCAGCCCGGCCGCCACTGACGGGAGGCGGCCAACGCCATCTATACCAGCGGGCCATTCGGCCACCAGCGCATTGAGCCGGCTCTGCGCGGCTCGGCGCATGCGGCGCACATGGCGTTGAAAGTGCCCGGTCGCCATGAACTCCGCCATCACCGCTTGAGTGCTGACTTCCGAGTGGCGCACGTCCACCGCACGGCGACGGGCAAAGGCCTGGACCAGGCCGACCGGCAACACCAGGTAACCCAGGCGCAGCGCCGGAAAGGCCACCTTGCCGAAGGTCCCGACATACAGCACCCGCCCCGTACGATCCAGGGCCGCCAGCGGAGCCAGGGGCGCGCCGCTGTAGCGGTACTCACCGTCGTAGTCATCCTCGACGATCCAGCCGCCCGTACGCTCGGCCCAGGCCAGCAGTTCCAGGCGCCGGGCCAGGCTCATCACCACTCCGGTGGGGTATTGATGCGACGGGGTGACGTAGGCCAGACGGCAACTGCCGAGGCCGTTCAACGCGGCGCAGTCGATGCCCTCGCTGTCCACCGTCACGCCATGCAATTGGCCCCCCGCCACTGCGAACGCATGGCCCGCCGCCCGATACCCCGGATTTTCAATGGCAACTGCATCGCCGGGCTCCACCAGCAACTGTGCACAAAGGCTGATTGCCTGCTGCGCGCCACTGGTGATCACTATTTGCTCAGCACTGCACTGCATGCCGCGAGAACTGCGCAAATAGGCAGCAATCAATCCACGCAGGCGCTCGTCGCCTGCCGGGTCGCCATAACACAGCTGCTGCAAGTCCGGCTTGCGCCAGAAAGCCGCATTCAGCTTGGCCCACACGTCGAAGGGGAACAGATCAAAAGCCGGTACGCCCACCCTGAAAGCCCTCGGCGGACCGCCGGGTGGAAGTGCCAAATGATTGTTTTCCACCCGCGCCAACGCACCGCTGTGGATAACTTGACTGGACGAAACCCCAGGTAAATCCGGCCGTTTTGTGGATAACCCTGGGGATAAGCCTGTTGATAACCCTGTGGACACTTTTGTGGATAGTTTTTTTGCGGGAGTCGGTGTCCGTGGCAATTGCGCGACATAGGTGCCATCCCCCACTCGGCCTTCGATAAATCCTTCGGCATACAGCTGGTCGTAAGCGCGGACCACGCTATTGCGTGAAATCGACAACGCGGCCGCCAGGTCGCGGCTGGCGGGGAGCCGAGTGCCACTGACCAGCCGGCCATCCAATACCCGCTGGCGCAGTGCCTGATAGAGCTGGCGCGTGAGACCCTGGCGACGGTCCAACTCGATACCCGCCGGGTTGAACGAGAGCGGTGGTTCTAACGCAGGCATGGAATTGGACCTATGAAATTGACTGTAGATGGCTCTTACAACGAACCAATAGCCTGCCTAGGATGCAAGCATTCGCCAAGGAAAATCTTCATGTACACACCACGCGCCTTTGCCCTCGATGACTTGCCCGAAATCCAGCAACTGATCCAGCACACGCGCTTGGCGCAACTGGTCACTTTCGGTGAGCAAGGCCTGCAAGCCAGCCATTTGCCGCTGCTGCTCAACCCCGATGAAGGGCCCAACGGCACCCTTTACGGGCACATGGCCAAGGCCAATCGCCAGTGGCAGGACCTGCAAAATGGCGGCGAGGCCCTGGTGATTTTTGCCGGTGCCGAGGCCTACGTCAGCCCGTCGTTTTACCCGGCCAAAGCCGAACACGGCAAAGTGGTGCCGACCTGGAACTACATCGCGGTACACGCCTACGGCACCGGCGAAGTGTTCACCGATGCCGAGCGCCTGCTGGAGCTGGTCAGTGCCCTCACCGACCGCCATGAAGGCAATCGCGCCCAACCCTGGAACGTCAGCGACGCCCCGGCCGATTACATCGACGGCATGCTCAAGGCCATCGTCGGCTTTGCCCTGCCCATCCAGCGCCTGGAAGGCAAACGCAAACTAAGCCAGAACCGCAGCCCGGCAGACATCGCTGGGGTTCGCGACGGCCTTGCGGCCAGCACCGATGTGCGCGACCAGACCCTCGCCCGCTTTATCCCCAAGGAGCCATCATGAGCCAGATCGAAATCCGCCAGGTCAGCGCCGCCGACCACGCCGCATGGCTGCCCCTGTGGCAGGCCTACCTGCGTTTTTACAACACCGAGTTGCCCGACGCCGTCAGCCAGAACACCTGGCAACGCCTGATCGACGCCAATGAGCCGACCCATTCGGCCCTGGCCTGGCAGGACGGCAAGGCCGTAGGCATGGTCAACTTCATCTACCACCGCTCCAACTGGAGCATCGAAAACTCCTGCTACCTGCAGGACTTGCTGGTAGACCCGGCCCAACGTGGCACCGGCGTCGGCCGCAAACTGATCGAATTCGTCTACGCCACCGCCAAGGCCGACGGCTGCTGCAAGGTCCACTGGCTGACCCACGAGACCAACGCCACCGCCATCCAGCTGTACGAACGCATCGCCGAACGCCCCGGCTTTATCCAGTTTCGCAAAGGTCTTTAAGGAGAAGCACAGCATGACGACATCATTGGCCGACTGGAAAGGCGTCCCGGCGCCCACCGTCACCGTTATCGAAGGGCGCTTCATCCGCCTGGAAAAACTCGACCCGGCCCGCCACGGCGATGACCTGTTCAACGCCCTGCAAGGCCCCGGCGCGGATCCGACGTTATGGGATTATTTGCCTTACGGCCCGTTTCCTGAGCACGCCGCCTTCGACGCCTGGCTGAACAACCACGCGTCCCACAGCGACCCGTACTTCTTCAGCGTGATCGACAAAGCCAGCGGCGACGTACAAGGCATCCTCAGCCTGATGTCCATCGTGCCCGAGCAAGGCCGCATCGAAATCGGCCACGTGACCTTCGGCGCGCCGATGCAACGCTCACCGAAAAGCACCGAGGCGGTGTACCTGCTGGCCAAGCACTCGTTTGAGCTGGGCAATCGTCGCCTGGAATGGAAGTGCAACAACGCCAACGCCCGCTCCAAAAATGCGGCCGAGCGTTTGGGTTTCAGTTTTGAAGGGGTGTTTCGCCAGCACACCGTGGTCAAGGGCCGCAACCGGGATACGGCGTGGTATTCGATCCTGGATGGGGAATGGCCGGCGATTGGGGCGGGGTTTGAGCGGTGGCTGTCAGATGCCAACCAGACCGGTTCGGGACAGTTGAAAACGCTGGTGGAATGCCGTACCTAATCCACCCTGCCACCCCCTTACAAATGTGGGAGCGGGCTTGCTCGCGAAAGCGGTGTATCCGTCACAAATGTATTAACTGACCCACCGTCATCGCGGGCAAGCCCGGCTCCCACATTGTATCTTCAGCGTATCCGGGCCTTGTGCTCAGCCAACCCTGCCCTCTTTCCACCCCAACGCCTGCAAGGCGTCACAACCATCCTGCAACAACAGATGCGCCGCCGAGGCGAAGTGTTGCAGGTCCGTGCCCTCCACGCGCTCGGTACTCAGACAGATCACGCTATTGAGCAAATTGCGGGCAGCCTCGATGCGCTGGGTGGCGGTTTCGAGTAGCCCGCGGGCGTCGGCATCGGGGTTGAGGAACAGGACGGGGTCACAGCTGATATTACTTTCAAGAGCGGTGTAGTTGGGCATGAAGAAAGACTCGTAATTGAAGTTCAGAGGTCTCACTTTGCTTTCGACCGGCTAAGATCAGTCACCTACGAATCAGCAACCGGCGGACTATATGCCAGCGGCTATACCTTAAAATACTTGCCCACGATCAAAAATCTCATGATCGCCTTTTCCTACAAGCTTCTACGAAGCTTCTACGAAGCTTCAACGCTCCCACCTTCAATTCAAACGGACTGAACACGGCAAGCTGCAATATATTGCGTTTATTGCATGATAAAGCTGCAAAAACTGCAATAAATTGCACTCTTCCGTCACCTCCCCGCCATCATTCTGTAAAAAACCTTCGCTATACAGGTCGACTATTTTCCAAAAACAAGGTCGCCCGCCATGCCCCCTTCGCCCCAGCGCCTTGCGCTCACTCTCGGCCTGCTGGTCAGCAGCGGTTTTGTCGATGCGGCGCCCACGCCAACCAAGACGCTGCAGATCGACACGCCCACCACCACCGGGCAAACCCTGGGTGGCAGTGACTCGTTGACGATCTCGGCCCCGGGCAGCATCACCACCTCCAAAGTCGCGGTGACCTTGAAAGATGGCACCAGCGGCAACGGCGTGCGGATCGATAACTCCGGCACTATCGCCTCCACCGGCGGCCGCGGGATCGACAGCAGCGGCGACCTCACCGGCGCTCGCAACTACAGCATCTACAACCGCGCCGGCGGCGTGATCCAGGGTGCCAACGACGCGCTGCGCATCGACAGTAATTTCGCCAGCGGCAGCCTGTTGATCGACAACAGCGGCACCATTCGCTCCGCCACCGGCCAAGGGCTGGACCTGGATGCGATCCGCAGCCCCAACGTCAGCACCACCATCATCAACCGCCTGGGCGGGTTGATTCGCGGCGACGCCAGCGACGGCATGAAGACCGGCGGCAACGCTACGATCACCAACTACGGCGAGATTTCCACCGGTGACACCCACTCGCGCGATGACAAATTCGACGGCGTCGACATCGACTCCGCCACCGGCGTGACCGTCACCAACTACGGCCTCATCTCCGGCGGCCGCCACGGCATCACCACCGACCTGGGCGCTACGCTGACCAACTACGGCACGGTGATCGGCCGCAACGGCTCGGGCTTTGGCTCCGACGGCGACGGCACGGTGATCAACCACGGCACCATCACTGGCGCATTCTCCGGACTGCAGCCAGATGGCGACGGCGACGGCGTGGACATCGACAAGATCGCCCACATTGAAAACTACGGAGTCATCCAGGGCGTGGGCGCCGGTGGCGTCGACAAGAACGGCTTTGCCAACGGCAGCGAAGGCATCGCCCTTGGCGGTGGCTATGTGTTCAACGGTGTCGGCGCGCTGGTGAGCGGCGCCAATAACGCGGTGCTGGTGGACGACGGCAGCGACGGCCCGGGACTGGCAGCCACGACCCTGATCAACCACGGCACCATCCAGGGTCTGGATGGCTTCGGCGTGAAGTTCGTCGGCGAGTTTGCCGACACGGTGGTCAACGCTGGCTTGATCAGCGGCAGCAACGGCCTGGCCCTGGATTTGGGCGGCGGCGATGACAAGCTGACTCTGCTCGGTGGCAGCCGTTTTGTCGGCGTGGTGGATGGCGGCACCGGATATGACCGCGTGATCATGGACGACGCCGCCGGCGGCAGTTTCGGCGACAGCCGCAACTTTGAATGGCTGGACGTGAAGCAAGGCACCTGGACCCTCACCGGCAGCGGTGACTTCAGCGATGGCGGCGAGATTTTCAGCGGCGCCAAGCTGATCAACCAAGGCGGGATCGCCGGCAACGTGACCGTCGATGAAGGCGGTATTTATGCCGGTGGCGGCAGCGTCGGCAGCCTGTTGGTCAAAGGCACGTTGCAGACCAACACTGCACTCGGCACCGCCAGCATCACCCGCGACCTGACCATGACCAGCGGCTCGACCCTGGCCTATGGCGTGAATCCCGACGGCAGCAGTGCACCGGTTCAGATCGGTGGCACTGCCTATCTGAACGGCGCGACCCTGGCGGTCAATCCCGGCACCGGCACCTACCCGTGGCAGAGCCACTACACGGTGCTGCAGGCCGGCAGTATCAATGGCACATTCGGCAAGGTCACCAGCGACTATGCCTTCCTCACCCCCACCCTGGATTACAGCCCTACCCAGGTTGGCCTGACCTACACCCGTAATGACATTGCCTTCAATCAGTTCGCCAACACCGGCAACGGCACCCGCGCCGCCAATGCCCTGGCGAGCCTGGGCAACAACAACCCGCTGTATAACGCGCTGCTCAACACCACCAATAGCAGCGCCGGTGCCGCCATTGAGCAACTGGCAGGCAGCAGCACCGCCAACCTGACCAGCGCGACCCTCGGCGCCAGCGCCCAGGTCGGCAACAGCATGCTGAGCGCCATGCATCAACTGGGCGGCGGCGCAGGATTGCTGGTGGGCCTTGATCAAAAAGACACCCCCGTACTGGCCGCCACTGGCGTACCCGCCGAAGCCCGTAACCTCAACGATCCGAATGCCCGGGGCCGCCTGTGGCTGCAAGGCATCGGCAGCTACGGCAAGCTCGACGGAGACCACGGCAGCAATGGCCTGACCCAGCGCACCAAGGGCAGCGTGCTGGGAGCCGATTGGGCACTCGATTCGGACTGGCGCGTGGGCGTACTGGGCGGTTATTCGAAGACAGACCTGGACACCACCGGCGTCGATGGCAGCGTCGACAGCTGGCACGCCGGCGTCTACGCCATGCGCCAGAGTGGACCGCTGGCCTTGCGCCTTGGTGCTGCCTACAGTGGGCATCAAGGCGACAGCAAACGCACCGTGACCTTCGACGGTTTCAGCGATCGCCCCAAAGGTGACTACGACGCCAACAGCCAACAAGCCTTCGCCGAACTGGGTTATGCCCTGGGCAGCGGGCGCCTCAGCGCCGAGCCGTTCGCCAACCTCGGTTACCAGCGCTACCACCGCGACAGCTATAACGAAAAAGGCGGCGCCGCCGCGCTGCGTGTCGATGGGCAAACCCAGGACAATTTCAGCAGCACGTTCGGCCTGCGCCTGGCGCACCTGAGCCAGCTCGACAATGGCATCAGCCTCACGCCACGGGTCAGCGCCGGCTGGAAACACACCTACGGCGATGTCGACAGCAGCACTCGCCAGGCCTTCCTGATGGGCGGTACCGCGTTCAACGTCGAAGGCAGCGCACTGGACCGTGACAGCTTGATGCTGGAGGCCGGGCTGGATGTTGGCCTGTCGGCTCGCCACACGCTGGGCGTGGGCTACAACGGCGACATCGGCAATAACAGCCGCACTCATGGATTGATCGGGCATTGGCAGATGAGTTTTTAATCGCAGCCCACTAGAGACATCTCCGGCGAGCCAAGGGTGGATAGCCTGACATTTATTCGCCCTTTACCTCGCTAGATTTCCAGACCTCATACATCAAGAGGTTCGGTTTACATGCCACTCCTACAGAAACAACTCGCTGTTGCCATCACCTTCGCACTGGGAGCCACCAGCGCTCAATTCGTCCAGGCGCAAGGGGAGATTGATCCAGACAGCGAGTGGTTCACCTCACAGCCGGTGGTCGGCCAACAGGGCCACCTGTATCCCACGCCATCCGAGCCCACTCCCGACTTCTACTTCGCCAACCAAGCGACCACCCGCAACGGTCAGCAGGTCGCTCGCGTGCTGGACTCCGCCGTGGACACCCTTCTCGAGTCGGGAGAACTCGACGAATGGGATGAGTACGAACTGGAAAGTGTCGCCCGGGAACTCGGCGATCTGGCACCAGGCCGTGTGGGTGCAGTCCTTGAGCAACTGGCAGGCAGCCAGAACGCCAACCTCGGCACTGCCACTCAAGACAGCATGAAACAGCTCAATAGCAGCCTGCTTTCAGCCATGCGCCAACTGAGCGATGGCCGCAACGTCAGCGATGGCGCAGGCAATGGCCACGTCTGGCTCCAGGCTCTGGGCGACACTGGCAAGCTCGACGGGCAGCACGGCAGCGCGGGGCTGGATCGCCGAACAAAAGGCCTGATGCTGGGTGGCGACTGGTCAGTGAATGACGCATGGCGAGTGGGCGTGATGGGTGCCAAATCTGCCAGCGACCTGAGCGCCAGACGCTTCAAGGGTGATCTGGACAGCTGGCACCTTGGTGGTTACGCGGTGCGGCAGGACGGCCCCCTGGCCCTGCGCCTGGGTGCGATCTACAGCAGCCATGCCGGCCAAACCAAACGTTCCGTGGACTTTGACTTCGTCGATTATCGCGAGCAGGCTAAAGGCAAATACAACGCCCAAAGCCAGAACGCTTTCGCCGAACTGGGCTATCAACTGGACAAGGGCAGCTTCAGCGTCGAACCTTTTGCCGGTGTCGGCTACCAGCGCTATCACCGTGACAGCTACAAGGAAAAAGGCGGTTTTACAGCGCTGAACGTCGGCACCCAGACCCAGGAAAACCTCAGCAGTAACTTCGGCCTGCGCATGGCCAGCGCGTTTGAGCTGGATAACCGCATGACCTTGAAACCGCATCTGAGCACTAGCTGGAAGCATCTCTACGGCGACGTGGGCAGCAGCGTGCGCCAATCCTCCGCCTGGGTAAAACGGACAACCTTCAACAGTGACTTCAACATCGAAGGCACCTCCCTTGACCGTGACAGCCTGGCCCTGCACACCGGGCTCGACCTGGCACTCTCGGCGCAACAGACCGTGGGCCTGGCCTATACCGCCGAGGTCGGCAGCAACAGCCATCAACAAGGACTGATGGGCAACTGGCGGATGGCGTTCTAACCTCAGTGAATTGAGGAACAATCCCGCAAGCATCGGCCCGATGTCCTGACAGTCATCAACCCGGGTTGCTCGCTACATTCCGGTCTCTTTTACCCAAGAGGCCGGAACATTATGTCGTCGACAATCCCGTACTTTCCTTCCATGGGCTCCCTGCTGGCCTACGGCACTCGGTCATTGGCCGAGGCCGTGGCGCCTCGGCCACCTTCAGCCGCCCCGGTCGGCGCAAACTTCACCTCCATCTCCGTAACCCTCAACAATGGGGCAGGACTGGACATCGATAGTGTCAGCCAGCTGATTTCCCCCTACGCCAAAACCGGCCCCCGCACTTCACTGCGAGGCATCGAAATCACCAACTCGCCTACCGCCACGACCCAAGGCCTTTCAAGCGCCGGCCAGAACCCTGTCTGGCTGGAAAACCAGGGCCTTATCGAAAACAAAAAGGGTACCGGGGTAAAACTTGCGGGCAACCAGGCAGACGAGGTGGTGAACGCAGGCATGATCAAAGGCAGCAACGGCATTGCCCTGGACATGGGCGGCGGCGACGACCTGTTGATTGTGCGCAGCAGCGGCGGTTTCGACGGCGCAGTCGACGGAGGCAGCGGCACCAATCAGGTGCTCCTGGACAGTGCCAAGGGTGGCACCTTTGACGGCGCCAGCCAGATGCAACACCTGTGGGTGGGCAGCGGCGCCTGGACCTTGACCGGCCCCGTGCCCGCCAACCAGAACGGCGAGGTCTACGCCAACGCGACCCTGATCAACAAAAGCCGAATCGGCGGGGAGATGCACGTACGCCCGGGAGGTACTTACACGGGAGGCACCGTCGGTAGCCTGAATGTTGCGGGCACCCTGCAGCTCGACCCGGCCACGAAGTCGCAGACAAGGGTCAAGGACACCTTGCGCCTTGAACCGGGTTCGACACTGGCCTTCAAGGTCGGCACGGATGAAACCCACAGCACGTTGAAAGTCGACAACCGCGCCGTCCTGAACAACGCCACGTTGAACATCGAAGTCACCGCCGAGACCGACCAGCTCCTGGCGCGGCAACTACGGGTGGTTGATGCCCAGCAGTTTGACGGCGAGTTCGGCACGGTTACCAGCAACCTGAAGGCCTACACCCCGGAGCTGATCTACACCCCAACCGGCGTTTTTGTGGCGTTCAAACCCAAGGAAGCCGTGGCGGCCTGAGGGCAAATCCCAGGCGAAAAAAAAGGGGGCACATGCCCCCCCGAGGATTAAGCGGTAGTGTCGAAGGCTGTCAGTCAGCCTTCGATTTCAATCAGGATTTCACCCGGGTTGACCCGGTCGCCCTTGGCCACGTGAACGGCGGTGACCTTGCCGGCGATAGACGCCTGTACTTCGGTCTCCATCTTCATCGCTTCAGTGATCAACACGGCCTGGCCGGCCTTGACCTCATCGCCTTCCTTGACCAGCACGTCGACGATGTTGCCCGGCATCGCCGTGCTGACATGACCCGGCTCGGTGGCGTGCTTGCGCTTGCTGCCGCCGCTGCTGACGAATTCGTTGAGCGGTTCGAACACCACTTCTTCGGGCATGCCGTCGATGGACAGGTAGAAGTGGCGCTTGCCTTCAGCCTTGACGCCCACCCCGGTGATATCCACGCGGTAGCTTTCGCCGTGCACGTCGATCACGAACTCGGTCGGCACACCTTCACCACCGGCGCGGGCCACGCCGCCGGCTTCAGGAATCGGCAACAACACTTCAGGGCTCAAGGTGCCGGCATCACGCTCTTCGAGGAACTTGCGGCCGATGTCCGGGAACATGGCGTAGGTCAGCACGTCTTCTTCGGACTTGGCCAGCGCGCCGATTTCGCCGCGCAGCTTGGTCATTTCCGGCTTGAGCAGATCGGCCGGACGGACGTCGATAACTTCTTCGCTGCCGATGGCCTGGCGCCGCAGTTTTTCATTCACAGTGCCCGGCGCCTTGCCGTAGCCGCCTTGCAGGTACAGCTTCACTTCGTTGGTGATGGTCTTGTAGCGCTCGCCGGCCAGCACGTTGAAGAACGCCTGGGTGCCGACAATCTGCGAGGTCGGGGTAACCAGCGGCGGGAAGCCGAGGTCTTCACGCACCCGCGGGATTTCAGCCAGCACTTCGCTCATGCGGTTCAGCGCGCCCTGCTCTTTCAACTGGTTGGCCAGGTTGGAAATCATCCCGCCCGGTACCTGGTTGACTTGCACACGGGTATCGACCGCCGTGAATTCGCTTTCGAACTGGTGGTACTTCTTGCGCACGGCGTAGAAGTACAGGCCGATTTCCTGCAGCAGTTCCAAGCTCAGGCCGGTGTCGAACTCGCTGCCTTTAAGGGCGGCGACCATCGACTCGGTGCCCGGGTGGCTGGTGCCCCAGGCGAAGCTGGAGATGGCGGTGTCGATATGGTCGGCGCCGTTTTCGATAGCCTTGAGTTGGCACATCGCAGCCAGGCCGGCGGTGTCGTGGGAGTGGATGAAGATCGGCAGGCTTTGCTCGGCTTTCAGCGCCTTGACCAGTTCGCCGGTAGCGTACGGCGTCAGCAGGCCGGCCATGTCCTTGATCGCGATCGAGTCGCAACCCATGGATTCCAACTGCTTGGCCTGGGCCACGAACGCTTCGACGGTGTGCACAGGGCTGGTGGTGTAGGCGATGGTACCCTGGGCATGTTTGCCCGCTGCTTTTACCGCTTCGATGGCCACACGCAGGTTACGCACGTCGTTCATCGCATCGAAGATACGGAACACGTCGATACCGTTGACGGCAGCTTTAGCGACGAAGGCTTTGACTACGTCGTCGCTGTAGTGGCGGTAGCCCAGCAGGTTCTGGCCGCGCAGCAGCATTTGCAGGCGCGTGTTGGGCAATGCCGCACGCAGCTTGCGCAGGCGCTCCCACGGGTCTTCTTTCAGAAAGCGTACGCAGGCGTCGAAGGTCGCGCCGCCCCAGACTTCCAGGGACCAGTAGCCGACTTTGTCGAGCTTGTCGCAGATCGGCAGCATGTCGTCGGTGCGCATGCGGGTCGCCAGCAACGATTGGTGGGCGTCGCGCAGGATGGTGTCGGTTACGAAGATCTTCTTGCTCATTCTTATATTCCTCACAGGCCTGCGTGGGCGGCGATGGCGGCGGCGATGGCCAGGGCCAGCTCTTCGGGTTTGCGCTTGATCGAGTAGTTGGTCAGCTCAGGGTGGCTTTCCACGAAACTGGTGTTGAACTGGCCGCTGCGGAATTCCGGGTTGCGCAGGATTTCCTGGTAATAGGCGGCGGTGGTCTTCACGCCTTGCAGGCGCATGTCGTCCAGGGCGCGCAGGCCGCGGTCCATGGCTTCTTCCCAGGTCAACGCCCACACCACCAGCTTCAGGCACATGGAGTCGTAGAACGGCGGGATGGTGTAGCCGGTATAGATCGCCGTGTCGGTGCGCACGCCGGGGCCGCCGGGTGCGTAGTAACGGGTGATCTTGCCGAAACTTGGGAGGAAGTTGTTCTTCGGGTCTTCGGCGTTGATCCGGAACTGCAACGCGAAACCCCGGTGCTGAATGTCTTCCTGCTTGACCGACAGCGGCAGGCCCGACGCGATGCGGATCTGCTCACGCACAATGTCGATGCCGGTGATTTCTTCGGTGATGGTGTGTTCCACCTGCACCCGGGTGTTCATCTCCATGAAGTACACCTCGCCCTCGGCGAGCAGGAACTCCACGGTGCCGGCGTTCTCGTAGCCCACGGCCTTGGCTGCGCGCACCGACAGGTCGCCGATGTAGGCGCGCTGTTCAGGGGTCAGCTGGGGGCTCGGGGCGATTTCGATCAGCTTCTGGTTGCGGCGCTGGATCGAGCAATCACGCTCGAACAAATGCACCACGTTGCCAAAGCTGTCACCGAGGATCTGCGCCTCAATGTGCTTGGGATTGACGATGCATTTTTCCAGGAACACTTCCGCCGAACCGAACGCCTTGGTGGCTTCGGAAATCACGCGAGGGAAGGCTTGTTCGAGTTCTTCACGGCTGTTGCAGCGACGAATGCCGCGACCGCCACCACCGGAGGTGGCCTTGAGCATCACCGGGTAACCGATACGGTCGCCTTCGGTGAGAGCTTCAGCGATGTCGGCAACGTTGCCTTCGGTGCCCGGGGTGACCGGCACGCCGGCCTTGATCATGCTGCGGCGGGCTTCGGTCTTGTCGCCCATGCGGCGAATCACTTCGGCCGATGGGCCGATGAATTTGATCCCGCGTTCGGCGCAAATATCTGCCAGCTCGGCGTTTTCCGAGAGAAAGCCGTAGCCGGGGTGCAGCGCGTCGCAACCGGTTTCCACCGCGAGGTTCACCAGCTTGCGCGGGTTCAGGTAACCGGCCAATGGCTCGGCGCCGATGCTGTGGGCTTCATCTGCGCGCTTTACATGCAGGGCATGGCGATCGGCATCGGAATAGACCGCGACCGAACGAATACCCATCTCGGCGCAAGCACGCACGATACGTACGGCAATCTCACCACGGTTGGCGATCAGGATCTTTTTTATCACTTGGAAATTCCCTTGAGCCGATTGCTAGCTACTTCGACCCGCTGGAGCCGGGTCGGCGCGTGACCAAATGTTTCAAGCCAGTCGCGAGACACACACTATGCCCCAGCAGGGATTAACAAAAATCAATAATAATTGGGTTGTGTATAAGTAAAGACTTATAGTCAGCGCATCAGCGGTCGGCGGGAGGGCTTGAACAATGCGTAAGTCATTGATGCGTATGACATTGCGTCAGTTGCAGATTTTCAATGAGGTCTGTGATTTGCGCTCCTACAGCCGTGCGGCCGAGGAAATGTCTCTCACGCAGCCGGCCGTTAGCCTACAAATCAAGCAGCTGGAAGAGCTGCTGGGCCAGCCGTTATTCGATTACGTCGGCAAAAAGCTCTATATGACTGAAGCAGCCGAAGCGTTGCAACGGGCGAGCCGAGACATCTTCGGGCGCCTGGAAAACCTCGATATGCAGCTCTCCGACATGCAGGGCTCATTGCAAGGCCAGCTGAAACTGGCGGTGGAATCCAGCGCCAAGTACTTCGTGCCGCACCTGTTTGCCGCCTTCAAGCGCCAGCACCCGGAGGTCAACCTGCACCTGACGGTGGTCAACCGCGCCCAGGTGATTCGCAGGCTGTCGGACAACCGTGATGACCTGGTGATCATGTCCATGGTGCCCCAGGACATGGGCCTGGAATTCCTGCCGTTCCTGAACAACCCGATTGTTGCCGTGGCGCCCCACGACCATCCGCTGAGCCATCAAGGGCCGCTGCGTTTGCAGGACCTGGAGCCTTACACGCTGCTGTTACGCGAGCCAGGGTCCGGGACGCGGATGGCGTGCGAGGAGTACTTCAAGGAGAAGCGCGTGCACTTCACCCAGACGGTGGAAGTGTCCTCGGCCGAGGCGCAGCGAGAGTGCGTGACCGCCGGGTTGGGCGTGGCACTGCTGACGCGCCACGCGGTCAACCTGGAACTGGCCACCGGCGGGCTCAAGGAGCTGCCGGTGGAAGAACTGCCGCTGTACCGCAGTTGGTGCCTGGTGCAGGCCAAGGCCAAGCGTCTGTCACCGGTGGCCCATGCATTCCTGGGCTTTATCCGCAGCGAGCGGCTACAGATCAGCGCGCTGGCTGAGCGCTTCGCTGGGCAGCCGCGAGTGCCTGCCAATGAAGTTCCGGATAGTCACTGATGCTCTGTTGCAATTGACGCTGATCGCAGCGGTCTTCAATTGCACGACGGAAGGCCATGCGGCGCTGGTCTTCCTGTTGGCGACGAGTCTTGACGGTGCTGTTGCTTTCTTCGTATTGCCGAGCCATTTCGAGTCTCCCAATGCGAGTAAGGGGAGTTCAGGATAGGCTTGGGCAATGACGGTTTAGCGGCACGGGGATGACAGGACGATGAATCTTCCGGGGCAGAACCCAATCAAAATGTGGGAGCGGGCTTGCTCGCGAATGCGGTGGGCCAGCCAGCATATTCGGTGACTGACACTGCGCATTCGCGAGCAAGCCCGCTCCCACAGTTGGTCCGCGTACAAACTATCAGTCGTCGAGGGCTTTTACGGATTTGGGCGACAACCGAAGGCTGCGCAAGCTGCGCTTCACGCTCTTGAGGTGGTTGACCAGGCTCGGGCCGCGCGCCATGGCCACGCCCATCGCCAGCACGTCGATCACCACCAGGTGGGCGATACGCGAGGTCAATGGTGTGTAGATTTCAGTGTCTTCGTGCACATCGATCGCCAGGTTGACGGTCGACAGCTCCGCCAAAGGCGTCTGGCTCGGGCACAGGGTAATCAGGGTTGCGCCGCTTTCACGTACCAGGTTGGCGGTGATCAGCAAATCCTTGGAGCGGCCCGACTGGGAAATGCAGATCGCCACGTCGGTGGGCTTCAGCGTTACCGCCGACATCGCCTGCATGTGCGGGTCGCTGTAGGCCGCCGCAGTCAGCAGCAAACGGAAGAACTTGTGCTGGGCATCCGCCGCCACCGCACCGGACGCGCCGAAACCATAGAACTCCACGCGCTGGGCCTGGGACATGGCGGTCACGGCTTTTTGCAGTTCCACCGGGTCGAGCTTTTCCCGCACTTCCATCAGGGTATGCAGGGTGGTGTCGAAGATTTTCAGGCTGTAGTCGGCGACGGAGTCGTCTTCGTGAATCGCGAACTGCCCGAAGCTCGCACCGGCGGCGAGGCTCTGGGCCAGCTTGAGCTTCAAGTCCTGGAACCCGGAGCAACCGATGGCGCGGCAGAAGCGCACGATGGTCGGCTCGCTGATGCCCACGCTGTGGGCCAGGTCAGCCATGGAACTGTGCATCACAGCCGCAGGGTCAAGCAGCACGTGATCGGCAACCTTGAGTTCCGATTTGCGTAACAGGTGGCGCGACTGGGCGATATGTTGCAACAGGTTCAAAGGGCTGGACTCTTGTTATTGGCAGACGCCAGGGATGTAGCAAGCTTGTAGTTATACTACAAGAATTACCGATTTGCCCGCTCGATGCATCACTTAATCACGCTGCTGCCCGCTGAAACAGCGGGCAGGCTCGATGTAGCCCCGCGTGCGGCTTGGGCTTAACTACGGAAAATCGGCATTTTTTCGTAACAAATCCGCCAGACCGTCCGCTTCCACTGGCCGACTGATCAAATAGCCCTGCACTTCATCGCATTGCTCGGCCCGCAGGAAATCCAGCTGCTGCTGATCTTCCACGCCCTCGGCCACCACCTTGAGCGACAGCCCGTGGGCCATGGCGATGATTGCACGGGTGATCGAGGCATCTTCGCGGCCCTGCCCTAGGCCGCGGATGAAGGTCTGGTCGATCTTCACGTAATCCACAGGGATGCGCTTGAGGTAACTGAGGGACGAGTAGCCGGTGCCGAAATCATCAATCGCCAGTTTCACACCCAAGTCGCGCAGTTGCTGGAAGGTGGAAATGATGTGCTCGACACTGTCGAGCAGTTGGCTTTCGGTCAGCTCCAGCTCCAGGTACTGCGGATCAAGCCCGGTTTCTTCCAGCACCTGACGCACCAGACTGACCAGCTTCCCTTGGCGCAACTGATGCACCGACAGATTGACCGACACCCGAATCGGTTCCAGCCCCTGGCGCTGCCACTCACAGGCTTGCCAGCAGGCCTGGCGCAACACGAACTCCCCGAGCGGTACGATCAATCCGGTTTCTTCGGCCAGCCCGATAAAATCCCCCGGCGGCACCATGCCCCACTGCGGATGCTCCCAGCGGATCAAGGCCTCAGCGGCATTCAGCTTGCCGCTGGCCAGGCACAGCTTGGGTTGGTAGAACACGGTGAGTTGGCGCTCATCAATCGCCTTGCGCAGCTGGTTTTCCAGCTGCAAACGCTCCAGGGTGCTGGCTTGCAGGCTGTCGGTGTAGAACTGGAAATTATTCCCGCCCAAATGCTTGGCGTGCTGCATCGCCATGTTCGACTGGCTGACCAGCGCGGATATTTCCCGCGCATTGTCGGGCAACAGGCTGACGCCCATTGAGGCGCTGACCACCAGTTCATGCCCTTCCACCGTCACCGGCACCCGCAACTTGGCCAGCAACCGCGTGGCCACCCGCGCCAGGCTCGACAGGTTGCCGTACGCATCGAACAGCACGGCGAATTCATCGCCAGAGAGCCGCGCAATGGTGTCGGCTTCGGGCAAGGCGTTGATCAAGCGGCGGGCCATTTTCTGCAATAACTGGTCGGCCACTTCATGCCCGAGGCTGTCGTTGAGCAGCTTGAAACGATCCAGGTTGATATGCAGCAAGGCCAGGCTGCGGCCGCCTTGGCGCACCCGTTGATGGGCTTCGCGCAGCCGTTCGCGGAACAGTGAACGGTTCGCCAACCCGGTCAATTCGTCGTAATGCGTGAGGTAGCGCATGCGCTCCTCGGATTCGCGCCGCGCGGACAGATCAGCGAAGAAGCCGACGATGTGGCTGACATTTCCCCGAATATCCCGCACCACATTGAGTTGCAGCCATTGTGGGTAGAGTTCGCCATTCTTGCGGGTTTCCACCAGCTCGCCCTGCCAGGTACCGTGGCTGAGCAGCGCCTGGCGGATCACCGGGAAATGGCGACGTGCGTCGCGGCTGCTGGGCAGTTCGACGACATTGCGGCCGATCATGTCATCAATATCGAAGCCGGTGACGCGGCTGAACGCCTGGTTGACCGCAACCAGCACATAGTCTGGGTTCAGGATCACGATGCCTTCGCTGGCCGCCTCGAACACCGTCGATGCCAGGCGCTGCTGTTCTTCCAGGACCTTGCCGGCGCTGATGTCGCGGCGGGTGCCGAGCATCCGTGTGACGCGTCCACTGGGCGAGCGCTCCACGGCGCGGCCACGGTCCTGAATCCACACCCAATGGCCATCGCCATGGCGCACCCGGTATTCCACCAGATAATCCTCGCTGCGGCCTTTCAGGTGTTCCACCAGCGCACGCTTGAGCAGCGGCAAATCGTCCGGGTGCAGCCGCGGCTTGAGATGGCTGAGCATCGCTGTGACGTATTCCGGCTCCAGGCCGAACAGTTCCTTGAGTTGGGTGTGGTGGACCTCGTCGGTTTGCAGGTTCCAGTCCCACAGGCCCAGTTCGCTGGCCTGCAATGCCATCGCCAGGCGCGCCTCGCTTTTGCTCAGGGCCAGGCTGGCGACATCCAGTTCCTGGCTACGCTGATCGACACGCTGCTGCAGGCCGATCTGCGCCTCACGCAGCTCTTGCTCGACCTGGCGTCGTTGCTCCACTTCACGCACCAGTTCCTGATTCAGCTGCTCGCTGCGCTGCTGCGCTTGCTGCAGATGCTCGATCAACGCCTGGTTCTGGAAGCGCCTGAGCAGCCCGCGTTGAATCAAGCGATTGACCTGCCACGCCACCAGGCTTAAAGACGCCAGCAAAATCAGGCCCAGGCAACCCCAGCCTTGCTGCTGCGGGTCACCGCTCCAGAACAGATAGATAATCGCCGGCACCAGGCAGGGCAAGGCAAACGACAGGAATGCTGGCAGGCTGACGGCGTAGGCCACACTGGCGGACAAGGTCGCCGCGCCGAGCAAGCCGAACACCCAGGCCTGCTGCGCGAAGCTGTCCACCGGCACCAGGGCGATGGCAGCACTGGCCAGCGTCAGGCCGCTGACGGCCGAGCCCAGCATGAACATGCGGCGCCAGATCGGCTGTGCCTGGCGGCTCGGCATAGCGGACTCGAACGCCGCCACCTGAATCACCCGCAGGGCCACCAGCGCCAGCAGCCACACCAGCCAAATGCTGTCCAGCAGATAGCGCTGCGGGCTCCAGAGCAACCAGGCGCAGACCAGTCCGTTCACCAGCATTAATAAGGTAGGCAGCAGGGAGCCTTGGTACAGCAGGCGCGTGCGCTCGACCGCCATCTCCATGGCGTAGTGTTTGCGGATAACCTGCGCCGGCGCCACCGAGGGGCCAGCCAGGTCAGTGCTAAGGGTCATAGGCAATGTTCTTATAATGGTGAGCCCGAAACGTCGACGGAGCATACACAAGCAAACGCTCGGGCCAAACTGCTCCGCGTCATAAAAACAGCGCGACAATCAGGCGCAAACCTTGGAGCCAGACAGCTTGAGTGAGACAGGGCGCGGGCTGTGGGCGATGACCGACCGGTCATCACCGTGAATAGATTGTTGCCTTATCCAGTGTAGTCCCTGAAATTTTCCCGCGACCATCCGGCATTGGGATTTGCCCGACTCCCCCGGGCACCCTAGAATGCGCCGATGCGCGATGATCTCTCCCTTTTGCTGAACTCCCTCAACGATGCCCAACGCCAGGCCGTAGCAGCCCCCGTTGGCCGTCAGTTGGTCCTGGCCGGTGCTGGCTCCGGTAAAACCCGAGTGCTGGTGCACCGTATCGCCTGGTTGATCCAGGTCGAGAACGCCTCACCTCACTCCATCCTGTCGGTGACCTTCACCAACAAGGCCGCTGCCGAGATGCGCCATCGCATCGAGCAGTTGATGGGCATCAGCCCGGCCGGCATGTGGGTGGGCACCTTCCACGGCCTGGCGCACCGCTTGTTGCGGGCCCATTGGCAGGAGGCCGGCCTCGCCCAGACCTTCCAGATTCTCGACAGCGACGACCAGCAACGCCTGGTCAAGCGGGTGATCCGCGAGTTGGGCTTGGATGAGCAACGCTGGCCGGTCCGTCAGGCCCAGTGGTTTATCAACGGCCAGAAAGATGAAGGCCTGCGCCCGCAACATATCCAGGCCAGCGGCGACCTGTTCCTGGCCACCATGCGCAGCATTTATGAAGCCTATGAAGTGGCCTGCCAGCGCGCCGGCGTCATCGACTTCTCCGAACTGCTGCTGCGCGCCCTCGACCTGTGGCGCGACAACCCGGGCTTGCTGGCGCACTACCAGAAACGCTTCCGGCACATCCTGGTGGACGAGTTCCAGGACACCAACGCCGTGCAGTACGCCTGGTTGCGCTTGCTGGCCAAGGGCGGCGACAGCCTGATGGTGGTGGGCGACGACGATCAGTCGATCTACGGCTGGCGCGGCGCGAAAATCGAGAACATCTACCAGTACAGCGACGACTTCCCGGACGCCGAAACCATCCGCCTGGAGCAGAACTACCGCTCCACGGCCGGGATTCTCAAGGCCGCCAACGCCTTGATCGCCAACAACACCGGGCGCCTGGGCAAAGAGTTGTGGACCGACGGCGGCGAAGGCGAGGCGATCAACCTGTACGCCGCCTTCAACGAGCACGATGAAGCGCGCTACGTGGTGGAAACCATCGAAAGCGCCCTGAAAACCGGCCTGGCCCGCAGCGATATCGCGATTCTTTATCGTTCCAACGCCCAATCACGGGTGCTGGAAGAGGCCTTGCTGCGCGAGCGCATTCCGTACCGTATCTATGGCGGCCAGCGCTTCTTCGAACGTGCTGAAATCAAGAACGCCATGGCCTACCTGCGCTTGCTGGAAGGTCGCGGCAACGATGCGGCGCTGGAGCGGGTGATCAATATCCCGGCCCGCGGCATCGGCGAGAAGACCGTCGAGGCGATTCGCGACCATGCACGCCACAGCGATGTGTCGATGTGGGAAGCCATGCGCCTGCTGATCGCCAACAAGGGCCTGACCGGCCGTGCTGCCGGTGCCTTGAGCGTGTTTGTCGAGCTGATCGAGAACCTGGCCGCCAAGTGCATGGAAATGCCCCTGCACCTGATGACCCAGACCGTGATCGAGCAGTCCGGCTTGATCGCCTACCACGAAGCGGAAAAAGGCGAGAAAGGCCAGGCCCGGGTAGAAAACCTTGAGGAACTGGTCAGCGCCGCCCGCGCGTTCGAAAACAACGAAGAAGACGAAGACCTGACGCCACTGGCGGCATTCCTCGGCCACGCTTCGCTGGAAGCCGGCGACACCCAGGCTGACGAGCATGAAGACAGCATCCAGCTGATGACCTTGCACAGCGCCAAGGGCCTGGAGTTCCCGTACGTGTTCCTGGTGGGCATGGAAGAAGGCCTGTTCCCCCACAAGATGAGCCTGGAAGAGCCCGGCCGCCTGGAAGAGGAACGCCGCCTGGCCTATGTGGGCATCACCCGGGCCATGCAGAACCTGGTGATGACCTACGCCGAAACCCGGCGCCTGTACGGCAGTGAGACCTACAACAAGGTGTCGCGCTTCGTACGTGAAGTGCCGAAAGGACTGATTCAGGAAGTGCGCCTCTCCAACAGCGTCAGCCGACCGTTCGGCGGCGGCCAGCAGCAGAACTCCAGCAGCATGTTTGCCGGTTCTGAAATTCCCGAAACGCCGTTCAGCCTTGGCCAGCAGGTCAAGCATGCGGTCTTCGGCGAAGGCGTTATCCTCAACTTCGAAGGCGCCGGTGCCCAGGCCCGGGTGCAGGTGAACTTCGCCGAAGGCAGCAAGTGGCTGATGATGGGCTACGCCAAGCTCGAAGCAATCTGAAACAACTGCAGAACATGAAGGATGTTGGCCCGCCCTTGTATTTGGCAACGGTGGGGCCAATATCTGTACTAAGTCCTACAGACGATTCGGTATTGGCCCTACGCAAAAGCCCGAAACATTATGCCGCTGGCCACTGCCAACACACCTGTGCAACATGGCGCGCGTGCAATCCACAAATGGGAATTCCCTTTATGAAACGTTTTCTTAGCATCGCCATGGCGTTGTGCATCGGCCTGACAATGAGCCTCGACGCCAACGCCAAGCGCTTCGGTGGCGGCAAATCCATGGGTTCGGCGCCGAGCCACCAGACCAGCCAAATGGCCCCTGCCGGCGGCGGCATGGGCGGCGCAGCTGCGACCGCTGGTGCTGCCGGTGCAGCAGGCGCCGCTGCCAAGGCTGGCGGTGCTTCGCGCTGGTTGGGCCCTCTGGCCGGTATCGCGGCCGGTGGCCTGCTCGCCTCCATGTTCATGGGCGGCGGCTTCCAGGGCATGCAGATCTTCGACATCCTGATCATGGCGGTCATCGCCTTCCTGATCTTCCGCTTTATCGCCGCCCGTCGCCGCAAGCAGCAGGAGCACATGTCTCCAGCCGGCGCGCCGATGCAGCGTGAAGTGTTTGAGCAAAAGCCTGCTGCAATGGGTTCGATCTTTGGGGGTTCGGCCGCACCAGCCGCTCGTCCGGTGATCAATGCGCCAGCCTGGTTCAACGAAGAGCGTTTCGTCGAAGCCGCTCGTGGCCACTTCCAGGCGCTGCAGCAACACTGGGACGCCAACGAAATGGACAAGATCGCCGAGTTCGTGACCCCGCAATTGCTGGAGTTCCTCAAGCGCGAACGTGCTGACTTGGGCGACGGCTTCCAGTCGACCTACATCGAAGACCTGAAAGTGCAGCTTGAAGGTGTGGATGACCGCGCCGACAAGACCATCGCCACCCTGACCTTCAGCGGCGTGTCGAAGACCTCGCGTTTCGACCAGGGCGAAGTGTTCAGCGAAAGCTGGAACATGGAACGTCCACAGGGCGAAAACCAGCCTTGGCTGGTCGCCGGTATCCGCCAGAACGGCTGATCCCTGCACGCTTTGAGTGCGCTGTAACAAAAACCCCGGACTTGTCCGGGGTTTTCTATTTCACGGTTGCACTTATAGCGAGCTACTGTATAAAACGCCCCTATTAACCGCGCCATCTAGCAAGAGGATCCCGGCCGTGGAAGAAGTTATCGAACAATTGCGTGAAGCCAACGAACCGGTACCGGTTCCTCTGGAGCTGCCTGACGAAGACCAACTGGTGGAAATCGAGGAACAACTGTTCATCGATATCCCGTTCGTCTTCCGTGAATTCCTGCTGACCGTCAGCGACGTGGTCTACGGCAGCCTGGAGCCGGTGACCGTCACCGACCCACAGTCCCACACCTACCTGCCGGACGTTGCCGCCAACGCCTGGGATGCCGGCGTTGACCGCAGCATGATCCCGATCTGCCAGGACGGCGACGACTACTACTGCGTCGAAGAAGACGGCACCGTGGTGCTGTGGTCCGGCGAAGAAGAACTCGTCACTGAAGAAACCTGGGAATCGGTATGGCACTGGGCGCGGGACGTCTGGCTGGAAAGCTAAGACCCCTGTAGGAGCGAGCTTGCTCGCGAAAATCATCAACGATAACGCTGGCCTCCTGAGTGAACGCGGCGCTCTCGGGTTTTTCGCGAGCAAGCTCGCTCCTACAACGTGTCCTTGTGGTTATCCAGGGTCTCCAGCAAGGCGACCTGCATCCGCGTATGCACGCGGATGAACCAGCGCCACAGCACGGCGGCCACGGCGGCCGCTACCACGGCGATCAGTACCAGCAACTTGTTGGTCGGCAGGATACTGGCCGACAAGGCTGCCAATAGCAGGAAAATCACCAACAGCGAAAGAATCGGGATCACTTCGGCGATCACCCGGCGCACGCGCTGAGTGTGGCGCCCAGCCATTTCCGGCTTCACGCTCATCTCCGCCAACAGCATCGAAAGCGCCTTGAGCTTGCGGTACGCCGCAATCAAAAACGGCAGCGACAGCAGCAATGCCCCACCCCAGATCAATGCTTTCTGCCAGCTCGGATCGCTGATCCAGCCTTCCACATAACTGCCAATGCGCGCCGCAAAAAAGCTGCCGGCAAAGAAGATCGCCACCACCAACGCCAGATTCACACCCACCTGCAAAATGATCTTGCGGATCATCGACGCCAGCATCGCACCCTCGCCCTGAGGCTGAATGCTGCGCAGCCACTCGCCATACATCCCGAACACCCGGCTCATGCGCTTGGGCATCACAGCCGCTATCTTCAGCGACAGCGGGTCAGCGCCACGAATCAGATACGGGGTAAGCAGAGTGGTGATCGCAGAAACCGCTACCGCCACCGGATACAGGAAGTCACTGGTGACCTGCAACGTCATCCCCAGCGCGGCGATGATGAATGAAAATTCGCCAATCTGTGACAGGCCCATCCCCACCCGCAGCGAGGTGCGGCCATCGTTGCCAGCGATAAATGCCCCCAAGCCACAGGACAACATCTTGCCCAGCACCACGGCCACGGTAATCACCGCGATCGGCCAGGCGTATTGCAGCAGAATCTGCGGATCAATCATCAAGCCGATGGCGACAAAGAAGATCGCGCTGAACATGTCGCGAACCGGTTCGATCAGGCGCTCAATCTTCAACAGTTGCCGGGATTCAGCCATGATCGCACCGATCAGGAACGCCCCCAGCACCATGCTGTATTCCAGCTTGACCACCAGCAGGCAGAAGCCGAAGCACAGGCCAAGCACGGTGATCAACAGCATCTCATTGCTTTCGAATTTGGCCACGTACTCAAGCAGGCGCGGCACCAGCAAAATCCCGATCACCAGCGCAACGATCATGAACAATGAGAGTTTGCCGACCGTGGAGAACACTTCGCCGGAGCTGACCGTACCGCTGACGGCGATGCTCGACAGCAAGGCGATGATGCCGATGCCGAGGATGTCTTCAACGATCAGCACACCGAAAATCAGCTGGGCAAAGCGCTGGTTTTTCATCTTCAGGTCATTGAGGGCCTTGACGATGATGGTGGTGGAGGAAATCGCCAGGATAGCGCCCAGGAACAGTGAGTCCATGGTGTTCCAGTCGAACCAGCGGCCGATTTCGTAGCCGATCCAGATCATCAGGATGATCTCAAGGAACGCCGCGATAAACGCAGTGGCGCCGACCTTGAACAGCTTGCGCAGGCTGAATTCGAGGCCCAGGCAGAACATCAGGAAAATCACCCCAAGCTCGGCCAGGGTCTTGATGGTGTCTTCATCGTGGATCAGGCCGAACGGTGGGGTGTGCGGGCCGATGATGAAGCCGGCGACGATATACCCCAACACCACTGGCTGCTTGAGCCGATGGAACAGGATCGTCACCACCCCGGCCACGAGCATGATCACGGCCAGGTCCTGGATAAAGCTGATGGCGTGCATGGCGAGGGGCTCCTTGAGGGGTACTGGCGCTTTTCCCATTTCCACGCATTCACCCCGAAAGGTCGCAATGAACGGAAAGAAAAGTCAGCCTTGATCGTAAGAATTGCCCTTGAGGCGGGCTTTTGAAGGGTAACACCGCGACTTGCGACAGAAAGCCGGTGCAATATATGGAAACAGATCGCCCCGGGCGTGACGGCAAGCCGGGGCCCAGCGTCCCGTTATGAATGGCTCTGCAAAGATTCCAGCACCCGCAGAGGTGCCTCCCCACCCAATGCCTACAACCCGTGAGTGTGCTATGGAACCCGGAAACGCCCAGCTGTCGATGACAGTATTGATGACCCCTGACATGGCCAACTTCTCAGGCAATGTGCACGGCGGCACGCTGCTCAAGTACCTCGACGAAGTGGCCTACGCCTGCGCCAGCCGTTATGCCGGCCGCTATGTGGTGACGTTGTCGGTGGACCAGGTGATTTTTCGCGAGCCGATCCATGTCGGTGAGCTGGTGACCTTCCTGGCTTCGGTCAACTACACCGGCAACACGTCGATGGAAGTGGGGATCAAGGTGGTCACCGAGAACATCCGCGAGCGTTCGGTGCGCCATACCAATAGCTGCTTCTTCACCATGGTCGCGGTGGATGACCAGCGCAAACCGGCCGCCGTGCCACCGCTGCAACCGCAGAACAGCGAAGACAAGCGCCGGTTTGTGCAGGCTCAACAGCGCCGGCAGATTCGCCAGGAGCTGGAAAAGCGCTATCAGGAAATCAAGGCCGACGGGCCTTAAAGCCCTATGGGGGTTGCCTCGAAGCGAACCCGCGGATGGGCAATCCGGTCCTGGGCGCGCACCAGTTCCAGCTCATAGCTGGCGCACGCCTGGGTTTCCAACAGCACTTCGTGCACCGCTGCAGCGGTGAACTCAAAGGCCGCCACCAGGCTGTCGCCCAACAACACCCGCGCCAGGAACAGGCCCGACGTCAGGTCACCCACGCCCACCGGCTGACGCGGGAACGCCAGCAACGGCCGGCGCAGGTGCCAGCTGCCTTCGGCCGTTACCAGCAGCATCTCGAAACCATCCGGCAGCTTGCCGGGATAATCCAGGTGCTTGACCAACACCGCTTTCGGCCCCCGAGCCAGCAACGCACGGGCCATGCCCAGGCAATCGAACAGCGACTGCGGCTTGCGCCCGGCAAAGCTGTCCAGCTCCAACTGGTTGGGGCACAGGAAGTCGGCCATCGCCGCCGCTTCGTCCAGGAGAAAGTCGCTGACCTCCTGGGGCACGATGCAGCCTTTCTCCGGATGGCCCATCACCGGGTCGCACAGGTACAGGGCCTTGGGGTTGATCGCCTTGATTCGCGCCACGCCGGTAAGGATCGCCCGACCCTGGGCCGCGCTGCCCAGGTAGCCCGACAGCACCGCATCACAGTTGCCCAGCTCACCAATCGCCGCGATGCCTTCCACCAGCGCAGGAATTTGCTGCGGCGCCAACACTTCTCCCGCCCACTGACCATACTGAGTGTGGTTGGAGAACTGCACGGTATTGAGCGGCCACACGTTCACCCCGACCCGTTGCATGGGGAACACGGCGGCGCTGTTTCCGGCGTGGCCAAAGACCACATGAGACTGGATCGCAAGCAGATGGGGCGTACGTTTCATGCAGGGGATTTCCGTAAAGCGGTTGAATTTCTGGCTGCGCAGTATGCGACTAAACGCGGCCTGTACGACAGACCGGAGACGCAGTTAAGCTGGCCACACTTAGTTGGAGTTCATCGAATGCTGACCCTCGGAAATATCTTCGTGCTGATGCTGCTGGCGACCGGTGCCGCCTGGCTGTGGCACAACCACGGCCTGCGCGAGCGGGCGCTGGAACGGGTCAAGCAGCATTGCGCCAAGCTCGACATCGAGCTGCTCGATGGCGCCGTGGCGTTGAAGCGCATCGGTTTTGTGAAGGATGCCAGCGGTCGGCGGCGTCTGGCACGGATCTACAACTTTGAATTCACCGTGACCGGCGAAACGCGGCACCCGGGAACCATCACCCAGTTCGGTGCGCACAGCGCGCAAATCGAGCTGGCGCCCTACCCGTTTGAGATCAAGACGCCGCTGCCCAGCGCCGAGATCATTGAGCTAAGCCAATGGCGCCAGGAGCATGGCAGCAGCAAGACCCGTCACTGACGGCAATCGGCTAACCCGTCCTGTAATTGCGCAACGTCCTGCGCTTCACCAAAGATCAATTCGATACGCGAATCCCGGCGCCATTCACTGGGCAGCCAGGCCACCACGGCGTTATCCACAGCGTTGGCCGACATCCAACCGTCGAGGCTGTGGATAACCAGTTTTGCCCGCCGCCAATCCAGCAACTCCAGCCATTGCTGCAAGCGCTGCCGGTCGAATTGCTGGCTCGGATGCCAGCGCCAACCAATACTCCAGCCACCCTCCTGGCCCTGACTCAGGCAAATCGGCGCCGACGGGTCAGTCCAGATGGCCGGCATTTGCCCCACGCCTTTGGGCACCTCGAAGTTATCCACAGCCGCTGCGGCTTGAGCGTTCAAACCCGGCAATTGCGCCAGGGGTAGTTGCGCCTGCTGAGTCCAATAGATCGGCCGGTCAGGCAATTGCCCTTGAATCACCAGGCGCTGCGCATCACTGAGGGCTTCATTCTTATTCAATACCAACAGCCCGGCGCTGGCCAACGCTTCACGTTGGGCATTGGGTAATGGCTTGCCCGCCGCCAACGCCTGGGCATCGAGTACCAGCACGCACGGCTGCACCGCCAGCACCTGCTGCCAGGGCGCTTCCCGCAATTGCTTGAGCAGTTGAGCCGGATGCCCCAGCCCGGACGGCTCTATAAACAGCCGGTCGGGCTTGGCCTTACGCAACAAACGGCCCAGTCCTACCTGGAACGGCGCACCGTTGACGCAACACAGGCAACCACCCGCCACTTCACCGAGGGCAATACCGTCGTCATCACGGGTCAGCAACGCGGCATCCAGGCCAATCTGCCCGAACTCGTTGATCAACACCGCCCAGCGCTCGTTGGCCGGGCGCTGGGCCAGCAGGTGCTTGATCAGGCTGGTCTTGCCGGCGCCCAAGGGCCCGGCAATCACGTGGGTGGGAATGTTCTGCAGCATGGTGGACATCATTCAGACCGTGTAGAGAGCTTTGATCCTACCCGGTTACGCCAACCAATCCAGCGTCAGGATCAACCGTCGCTCACCCGCTTGCAGCGGCGGAGAACGGTGGATAAGGCCAAAGCCTTCGTTGCCGTGCCATTTTTCGCCCTTGAACAACGCCACTTCACCGCAGTGGATTTGCTCAATGCGCGCTTGCGGCTCCGCGCTCGCCTGGCTCAGGTGCCGCCGCTCCATCACGCCTTCACGCAACCACTGGCTGCCGATGCCGGCGTAAGTGGTGATCAGCCGCACCGGCACATGGTCCACGTGAAAGCGCGGGCACATCGCCTTGTCCAATAGCCGCAAACGTACGCCGATGCGCTTGGCACCCAGCAAACAGGCAAAGGCGCTGACCAGCCACGACACATCGGCGATAAAGCCTTCGTAGCCTTCAAGGTCGCGGCTACCTGACGCGAAGTCCTGCAAGTTCGGCTCGGCGTCTTCGCTGTTCAGCTCAACCACCAGCGACTCGGCCAACGGCTCATTGAGCGCCACCAGCAACGCGCCGAACTCGGCGATGTGCAGCGGCAACTGACGCTGCCACACCGCGAGATTCACGCCATCTTCAAGGATATCGGTGAGCACGGCCGGGGTTTCACCATGAGTCTGGCGAATCACCGGGCGCAGTTTCAGGGTCGGTGCCAGCATCAGGCAGCCTCTTCGAACCAAGGGCCAAAGGGATCAGCCAACAAGCGCCAACCTTCGACGCCTGTGGCCATTTCATCATCGGTCAGCAAGCAGGCGTCCAGCTCGGCGGTCATCTGCGCGAAGTCGATGTTCTGGCCGATAAACACCAGTTCCTGGCGGCAATCGCCGGTACTCGGCTGCCAGTTGTTCATGATCGCGGCGACACCTTCCTCGTCCTCCGGCCACTGGGTTTTCGGCACGAAACGCCACCAGCGCCCGGCGAAACCATGGCGCATCAGGCCGCCGGCCTGGGACCAACTGCCGGCGTCCTGGTGTTTGCTGGCCAGCCAGAAAAAGCCCTTGGAGCGCAGCAGTTTTCCATTCACCCAAGGCCGGTCGATAAAATCGAAAAAACGCTGTGGATGGAACGGGCGGCGGGCGCGATACGCGGTGGAGGCGATGCCGTATTCCTCGGTTTCCGGCACGTGCTCGCCACGCAATTCCTGCAACCATCCGGGTGCCTGGGACGCGCGTTCGAAGTCGAAACGACCGGTGTTGAGGATCTTCGCCAGCGGCACTTCGCCCATGACCATCGGGATGATTTCCGCTTGGGCATTCAGGCGCTCCAGGATCGCCATCAGCTCCTGACGCTCACTGCTGCTGATCAGGTCGATCTTGCTGATGAGGATCACGTCGGCAAATTCAATCTGCTCGATCAGCAGGTCGGTGATCGAGCGTTCGTCCTCTTCACCCAGGGTTTCGCCCCGGGACGCCAGGCTTTCGGCAGCCTGGTAGTCGAGCAGGAAGTTCATGCCGTCGACCACGGTGACCATGGTGTCGAGCCGGGCGATGTCCGCCAGGCTCTGGCCTTCTTCGTCGCGGAAGGTAAAGGTTTCGGCCACCGGCAGTGGCTCGGAGATGCCGGTGGATTCAATCAACAGGTAATCGAACCGACCTTCCTTGGCGAGCTTTCCGACTTCTTCCAGCAAGTCTTCGCGCAAGGTGCAGCAGATGCAGCCATTGCTCATTTCCACCAGTTTTTCTTCGGAGCGATTGAGGGTGACGTCGCGCTGGACCTCACTGCCATCGATGTTGATTTCGCTCATGTCGTTGACGATCACCGCCACCCGCAGGTTTTCGCGGTTGCGCAGGACGTAGTTGAGCAGCGTGCTTTTACCGGCGCCGAGGAATCCGGACAGCACAGTAACGGGGAGACGATTGGGCATCAGGTATTCCTCATCAGGGTTGGCCGGTCAAATCGCCCGTTGATGGCGTTCGCGCAGCTCTTCACGTTCTTTGGCTTCGATACACAGGGTGGCCGTGGGGCGCAGCAACAGGCGCTTGAGGCCGATGGGCTCGCCAGTTTCACGGCACCAGCCGTATTCGCCGCGGGCCAGGTGTTCCAGGGCTTCATCGATCTTGTCCAACAGCTTCTTTTCGCGCTCCAGCAGGCGCAGTTGCCATTGGCGCTGTTCTTCAGCGCTGCCCACATCGGCGGGATCGCTGTTGGGTTCCTGTTCGCGCAGCACCATGAATTCGGCATCGATGCGCACTTGAAGCTCGTTGCGCTGGGCCAGCAACAGCTCGCGGAAGAAACCTTGCTGGGCTTCATTCATGTAGTCGGCGGAGGGTTGGGCGAGAAGGTCTTGTTCGGTCATTGGAGGTGGTTCACGGGCCAGGCTGTTTTTTAATGTTATAGTATAACAATGTAAATAAGCCAATCCCCCTTGCTCGTGACGACGAAGGGCGCAATGCTGGCAGCCGAATAACGCCCCGAGAGCCTCTATGAAATACCTGTTGTGCGCTGTGTTGCTGATGGTGGCGAGTCAGGCCAATGCCCAGGTTCCCAGCCTGCTGGCCAACTGCACCCGCAGCGCCAACCTGCTGGCGTGCGTCGACGCGCAGGGCAATGCCTACAGCGTCGCGACGGCGGGCAGCACCACGTATTTGCGGGGTTTCGAGGTGATCGGCAAACGCTACTGGGCACAGACCAACAGCCGCTACGGGCAGCTGACGTTCTTTACCGGATTGGCATCCGATGGTGAGGCGTGGGTGGGCTACACGCGGCGAGTGGGCTGGACCACCATCAACCGGTTTTCCAGTTCCGGTGGTGCCAGCGCCAAATTCACCTGCAGCCGGATTACCGGCTGTTAGACCTGGCCGTTCTTCTGTTCCTGAACCCAGGCCATGTAGCTGTTCATCGGTGGGTTCTTCTGGAAGTAGTTCTTCAGCCCTTCAAATAAACCGTCTGCCACCGCCTGTTGATGGCGCGCGGTGACCAGCCGCTGGGCGTCCTGGGTGTTGGAGATAAACCCGGTTTCCACCAGGATCGACGGCACGTCCGGCGACTTGAGTACCGCAAAGCCGGCCTGTTCCACGCGTTTTTGATGCAGCGAGGTGATGCTTTGCAGGCTGCCCAGCACCGAACTGCCCAGTTGCAGACTGGAGGCGATGGTGGCGTTCATCGACATGTCGAGAATGACGCCGGCGAGCATTGGGTCTTTGTCCTTGAGGTTGAGCAGGGTGGTGGCGCCCAGCAGGTCGGCGCCGTTCTCCCGTTGTGCCATGAACCGCGCGGTGGCGGACGTCGCGCCGCCTTCAGACAACGCATAGACAGAAGCGCCTGACGCCGTGAGCCGTGGCGCCGCATCGGCGTGCACCGAGATAAACATGTCGGCCTTGTGCTGACGGGCGATGTCCACGCGTTTACGCAGCGGCACGAAGAAATCGTCGTTGCGCACCAGCTTCACATCGAAGCCCTTCTCACGCTTCAAGCGCTTGGCCAGCAATTGGGCGATGGACAGCACCACGTCTTTTTCACGCTGGCCTTTGGAGCCGATTGCGCCGGGATCCTTACCGCCATGGCCGGGGTCGACCACCACGATGATGTCGCGCTTCGGATGCGCCTTATCCACCGGCGGTGCCAAGGGCGCCGGTGCCGCGGCGATTTGCTGAGGCGCATGGGTGGCGCTGGTCAGGTCCAGCACCAGGCGATGACCTTGGCCATCCTGGGGCGGCAGCAGGAAGCTGTTGAGCTGCATCGGCGCCTTCAAATCCAGCACGATCCGTGTATCACCCTGGCCAAAGTGCCCCGAGCGAATCGAGGTAATGCCGCTGTTGGTCAGGGCCAGTTGGCTGAAATCCCCGGTCAGCTTCGCGCCGCTCAAATCAATGATCAACCGCTCCGGCGCGGTCAGGGTGAAGGTTTTGTATTGCACCGGGCCGCTGAGATCCAGCACCAACCGCAGCTTGTTATCCGAGCGCCACAGCCGTGCATTGCGGATCTGCGCGGCAGATACACCAAAGGGCAGGGTGAACACCGCACTGGCCAGCAGCAGGTTGAGGAGTTGACGTCTGTGCATGACTTACACCGCAAATAAAGGAGCGTCCGTACTCGACATGACTGAATAAAAGACAGAGCAGAAAAACTTTCGTCGATTCAATTGTAATAATATAACATGTCTTTTTATTTCCAACGATGGACTGCTCATGAACGCGCTGACTCTGCCCGATATCGCCGCGCAGGCTTCACGCCAAGCCTTGCCGCTGGATTGGGTGGGCATGTGCGGCATTGCCCTGCCCATTCAGATCGACGGCCAGCGCCTCAGCGCCAAGGCCGATGCAGGCGTCAGCCTGGACGACGGCGAAGCGCGTGGCATTCATATGTCGCGGCTTTATCTTGCGCTGGAGATGCTTGAACAGCAGCCGCTTACGCCAGCACTGCTGCGCAGTGTATTGCAACGTTTTCTCGACAGTCATGAAGGTTTATCCACAAATGCCTACCTGCGAATTCATGCGGATCTGCTGCTGAAACGCCCCGCTTTGGTCAGCCCACTGGCCGGCTGGAAAAGCTACCCGGTGAGCATCGAAGCCCGTCTGGAAAACCAGATGTTCCACGTGGAACTAAAAATTGACGTTACTTACTCTTCAACCTGCCCTTGCTCGGCTGCCCTCGCCAGGCAATTGATTCAGCAGCAATTTATCGAAGACTTCGGCAACACCCCGTTGCAACACGAAGACGTGCTGACCTGGCTGGGCAGTGCCAATGGCATCGTCGCCACGCCCCACAGCCAGCGCAGCAGCGCGCTGTTGCAGGTCCGTCTTCGAGGCGACCAGCCAACCCTGCCGCTGACGCAACTGATCGACGATACCGAAGCAGCCCTTGGCACCGCCGTACAAACCGCCGTAAAGCGCGCGGACGAACAAGCCTTCGCCCTGGCCAACGGGCAGAACCTGATGTTCTGCGAAGACGCCGCACGCCGCCTGAACCTCGCCTTGAAACGCTCGGATGCGGTCATTGCCTTCCACTTGAAAGTGATCCACGCCGAAAGCCTGCACGCGCACGATGCCGTGGCTGAAAGCCGCTGGACGAGACCTTCCGAATGATCACCTGCACCGCCCTGCGCTGGGGCGCTCCCGGCCAACCACTGACTCCCGCTGTCGATTTCACCCTGGAAAAAGGAAGCCTCACCGGCATCATCGGCGCCAACGGCACCGGCAAAAGCAGCCTGCTGAAAGTCATCGCCGGCTTGCAGAAGCCCTTGGCCGGGAAAGTGACGATTGATGTTCCACGCCGTGGTGGCCTGTCGTTCCTGCCCCAGCAACAGAATCTCGATCGGCAATTCCCCATCAGCCTGCAAGAATTGGTGGCCGCCGGTTTTTGGGGCAGCAAGCAAACCCCACAACAACGCACCGAACGCCTGAACGCCGTACTCGAAGACTGGTGCCTCAGTGGCCTGGAGCATCGGCCGTTGATGGCCTTGTCGGGCGGCGAACTGCAACGCGCCCTGCTCGCCCGCATGAGTTTGGCCGAATCACCGATATTGCTGCTGGACGAACCCCACGCCGCCCTCGACGAAGACGGCCAAGCGCTGTGCTGGAAACACATCCACGCCTGGCACGACGCAGGCCGCACCGTGGTCGTGGTGTGCCATGACCTCGGCTCTGTCCGCCAACACACCCAGCAAGTGGTGCAGATCAAAAGCAGCGGTTGCGTGTTCGGCTCAAGCAAAGAGCTGATCCGCCCCCAGCCACACATGCAGGTGGCCTGATGCACTTCGCCGCTCACCTGTGGATGCCGTTTCTCGACTTCGTTTTCATGCGCCGCGCGCTCGTCGGCGGGCTGGTATTGGCATGCAGCACTGCGCCGCTGGGGGTGTTCCTGATCCTGCGCCGCATGAGCCTGATTGGTGACGCGGTGTCCCACGGCATCCTGCCGGGCGCCGCCCTGGGCTTCTGGTTCGCCGGCCTGAGCTTGCCCGCGCTGACCATCGGTGGCTTGGGCGCGGGCCTGAGCATGGCCGGCCTCGCCGCGTGGATAACCCGTCGCACCGGGCTGAAGGAAGACGCGAGCCTCGCCGCCATCTACCCAATCTCCCTGGCCAGCGGCGTGCTGATTCTTGGCCTCGCCGGCAAGCGCCTGGACCTGCTGCACCTGCTGTTCGGCTCGGCCCTGGCGGTCGACGGCCCGACCCTCACCGGCATGCTCTGGGTTTCAGGCTTCAGCCTGATAGCCATGGTGGTGATCTACAAACCGCTGCTGCTGGACACACTCGACCCGCTGTTCCTGCAAACCGTCAGCCGCCTCGGCCCACTGGCCCACGGGCTGTTCCTGACGCTGGTGGTGTTGAACCTGGTGATCGGCTTCCAGGCCATCGGCGCGTTGATGGTGGTCGGCTTGATGATGTTGCCGGCGATTGCTTCACGTTTCTGGAGCCGGCGCCTGCCGGTGTTGATCGCCATATCGGCAGCGCTGGGATGCCTGTCGGTGTGGCTTGGCTTGTTGCTGTCGTTCTACTACTCGTTGCCCAGCGGCCCGGCGATTGTGCTGGTGGCTGGCGGCTTGTACCTGCTGTCCGTGGTCTTCGGTCCGGTGCACGGCTTGCTGCGCCGCCCGACTTTGCTTACATCCCAATGAGGTGTTTCCCGATGCGCGCTCTACTCGTGCTGTTCAGTGTGTTGCTGCCGCTGTCGTTCGCGACGGCCCAGGCTGCCGACAAGCTTCAGGTGGTTACCAGCTTCAGTATTCTTGACGACATGACCCATCAGGTTGGTGGCGATCATATCCAGATCAGCAACATGGTCGGCCCCGACGCCGACGCCCACACCTACGAACCGACGCCAGACGATGCCAAGGCCCTGCTCAAGGCCAAGGTCATCATCAAGAACGGCCTGGGCTTCGAGCCTTGGCTGGATCGCCTGGTCACCAGCACCGAGACCAAAGCGACGGTGGTTACCGCCAGTAAAGGCGTGCTGTCCCACACCATGGATGAAGATGGCGAAACCATCCCCGACCCACACGCCTGGCACAACCTGGCCAACACAGTGATCTATGTGAACAACATCACTAAGGCATTGATCGCCGCCGACCCGGCCAACAAGGCGGACTACGAGCACAACAGCCAGGTGTACCTGAAAGAAATCTACCGCCTGCTGGCTGAAGCCAAAGCCAAGTTCGGCGCCTTGCCACCGGGCAACCGTCGCATCGTGACCTCCCATGACGCCTTCGGTTACCTGGGCCAGGCCTACGGTATTGAGTTCCTGTCGCCTCAAGGGTTGTCCACCGAACGTGAACCGTCCGCCGCTGAAGTCGCCACGCTGATCACCCAGATCCGCAAGGACAAGGTCAAGGCCGTGTTCATGGAAAACATCAAGGACTCGCGCCTGCTCAAGCAGATCGCAGACGAAAGTGGCGCGCAAATCGGTGGCACGCTGTACTCGGACGCCCTGGCATCAGAAGGCCCGGCCAGCACCTTTACCGGCCTGTTCGAATACAACCTCAACACCCTGTGCGCGGCCCTGAGCAAGCCATGAAACCGAGCATGCTCGACCTGGAAAAGGCCGCCATCGGCAGCCGCTTTCCACTCGACCGCGTGCTCGACGCCCTGCCGTGGAACAGCGATGGCCTGATCGCCGCCATCGCCCAGCAACACGGCAGCGGCGAGGTGTTGATGCTGGCCTGGATGAACCGCCAGGCCCTCGACGAAACCTTGGCCACCGAGCAGGTCTGCTACTGGTCCCGCTCGCGCCAGCAGTTGTGGCGCAAGGGCGAAACCTCCGGCCACTGGCAACTGCTGGTAGAGGCGCGCCTGGATTGCGACGGCGACGCCGTATTGCTGATCGTCGACCAGCAAGGTCCGGCCTGCCACACCGGGCGACCCACCTGCTTCTACAACGCCATCGACGGCCGCCACGTACACATCCTTACCGCGCCCCTCCAGGAGCCTGCCCCATGATCCGCAAGAACCCTTCCGGCGATCTGCCCGTGATTGCCGAATCGGCCTACGTCGACAAAACCGCAATCATCTGCGGCAAGGTGATCATCGGCGAAAACGTCTTTGTCGGCCCTTACGCGGTGATCCGCGCCGACGAAGTCGACGCCAATGGCGACATGGACCCGATCACCATCGGCGCCAATTCAAATATCCAGGACGGCGTGGTGATCCACTCCAAATCCGGCGCCGCCGTGACCATCGGCGAGTTCACCTCCATCGCCCACCGCTCCATCGTTCATGGCCCGTGCACTGTCGGCGACCGGGTGTTTATCGGCTTCAACAGTGTGCTGTTCAACTGCATCGTGGGTGACGGTTGCGTGGTGCGCCACAACTCGGTGGTCGACGGCCGCGATTTGCCCGCCGCGTTCTACGTGCCTTCCACCACCCGCATCGGCCCCAACACCGACCTGTCCCAGTTTCCGCCGGTGAGTGTCAGCGCTTCGGAGTTTTCCGAAGACGTGGCGCGCACCAACGTCGACCTGGTGCTGGGTTACAAAGCCCTGCAAAACGAGTTCTGACCATGAGCCGCCTGCTGATCCGCAACGCCCGCCTGGTGAATGAAGGCCAGGAATTCGAGGCTGACCTGCTGGTCGCCAATGGCCGCATCGAGAAGATCGCCAGCAGCATCGACAACGCCAATGCCACCGTGGAAATCGACGCCCACGGCCAATGGCTGCTGCCGGGCATGATCGACGACCAAGTGCACTTCCGTGAACCCGGCGCGCCGGACAAGGGCAGCTTCTACAGCGAGTCCCGTGCAGCGGTGGCCGGTGGCATCACCAGTTTCATGGACATGCCCAACACCAACCCGGCGACGTTGAACCTGGAAGCCCTGGCCGACAAGAAGCGCCGTGCGGCGCTGCATTCGGTGGCCAACTACGGCTTTCATTTCGGGGTGAGCAACGACAACCTCGACACCGTGGCCGCGCTGGACCCGCGCGAGGTGGCTGGCGTCAAAGTCTTCATGGGCGCCTCCACCGGCAATATGCTGGTGGATGATCCGAAGATTCTCGAGCGCCTGTTCGCCGAGGTGCCGACCATTCTCCTGGCCCACTGCGAGCACACGCCCAGCATCCACGCCAGCGAGCAACGGATGCGCGAGCGATTCGGCGAGCACATTCCTGCCGTGGCTCACCCGCTGATTCGCGATGCCGAAGCCTGCTATCGCTCGTCGTCTTTGGCGGTGGAGCTGGCCAAGCGGCATGGCACGCGCCTGCATGTGTTGCACATCACCAGCGCCCGGGAGTTGGTGCTGTTCGAAGACAAACCCCTGGCAGAAAAACGCATCACGGCGGAAGTCTGCCTGCATCACCTCTTGTTCGATGACCGCGACTACGCGCGCCTCGGCCACCAGATCAAATGCAACCCGGCGATCAAGACACGCGCCGACCGCGACGCCCTGCGCCTGGCATTGTTGAGTGATCGTCTGGATGTGATTGGCAGTGATCATGCGCCGCACACCTGGGCGCAAAAACAGCTGCCGTATCGTGAAGCGCCGTCAGGCTTGCCGCTGGTGCAACACGCCCTGCCGGCGCTGCTGGAACTGGTAGCCGACGGCTTGCTGCCGCTGACCACCCTGGTGGCAAAGACCAGCCATCGCGTCGCGGACCTGTTTGCGATCCCCGACCGCGGCTACCTGCGGGAAGGCTATTGGGCCGACCTGGTACTGATCAAACCCGAGCCCCATGGCAAGCCCGTCAGCAGCCAGCCGATTATGGCCCGTTGCGGCTGGACGCCCTTCGCCGAGCGCAGCTTCCGGCACAGCGTCAGCACCACGCTGGTCTCCGGCCACCTGGCCTGGCACGACGGGCGCGTGCACGACAGTTGCCAGGGGTTGCCGCTGCATTTCCAGCGTTGAAGAGAATCAGGAACTGGCAAT